>NZ_JBCNFP010000158.1:0-27016 GCF_050481165.1 Paenibacillus cisolokensis | reverse complement strand
TTACGTTCATCATAGCTAGAACATTCCTGATAACAACGATACGGTCTCTTACTAACTGAAGGTTGTTAACGATCTACCGTTCAATGAGTATTAGTTTTCCCAGCAATATTACCGCCGCGGCATAAGAAAAAGACTGGAGTTTGATCGGTAGAATATCCGATCAGTATCCAGTCTTTGGCGAGTAGCAGAACTGTTATTTTTATTCCAATTCCATGACACTTATTTAGGTGGGTGGACAGAAATTATTGTTGCTTTGAAAACATCCGCTGTCTCATCGCTTCGTAGAGAAGCACCGTCGACGCCATCGCCACGTTCAGCGACTCGGCCTTTCCTCGCATCGGAATGCGCACCGCCTCGTCCATCAAGGCGATCGAATCGGCCGATAGTCCATCCGCCTCGCTGCCCATCAAAAGCCAGGTCGCCGGCTTCCAGTCGAACTCATAGCAGGAAGCGGTCGCTTGCAGGCTAGTTCCGACAAGCCGGATACCTTTCCGCTTCGCCTCCGGCAGCAGCGACCGAAGATCGCCGGTGACGACCGGCACATGAAACAGCGAGCCCATCGTCGAACGGACCGTCTTCGGATTGTACGGATCGGCGCAGCCTTTGCCGAGCAGCACCGCATCCGCGCCGACCGCGTCCGCTGTACGAATGATCGTCCCGACATTGCCGGGATCGCGCACGCCGTCCAGGACGACGGCAAGACAGCCGGGCCGAAACGGTGCCGACAGATCCGGCTCGGGCTTTCCGACAACGGCGAAGACCGGTGGCGGCGTGTCCGTTCCGGTGCACTTGGCCATTACACCGGGAGAGGCCGCGAAAATACGGGCTTCGGGCAGCGGGGCAAGCGCTGCGGCAAGCTCCTCCGGCACGCCGCGTTCCGCGTCATAGACGACGGCCGATATTTCGAGCCCGGCACGCAACGCTTCCTGAACGAGATGGATGCCCTCCGCCAAAAACATGCCGGCCTTGTCGCGCCCCTTCTTCTCCAGTAGCGACGACCAGCTTTTGACCCGCGGATTTTGCGTCGAATTCAGCATGATCGGATGTTGCGGGAATTGCGTCATATGTTTCTCAACCTTCCTGATAAGCAAGCTCCAGACGGGTCAAATCTTCATTTTTGCCGACAATGACAAGCACGTCGCCTTCCTGGATAACATCTTCCGCGAACGGCGAAATGTTCATCTGACTTCCCGTCTTGATCGCCATAACATTGCAGCGGTATTCGGCCCGGATATCAAGCTGCTTCAAATTTTTGCCGATCATTTGGCCCGTCGCCTTCAGCTCGACAATGCTGTAGTCTTCCGACAGCTCGATAAAATCGAGAATATTCGGCGAAATAAGATGATGCGCCACCCGAAGCCCCATATCCCGTTCCGGAAAAATGACTTTGTCGGCGCCGATTTTGTCCAACACTTTACCGTGGAGCTCGTTCTGCGCTTTGACGATAAGCGTCGGCACGCCCAAATCTTTCAGAATAAGCGTCGTCAAAATACTGGACTGAATGTCGGCGCCGATCGCTACGACGACGACGTCGAAATTGCGGATACCGATTGCCCGCAGCGCGTCTTCATCGGTTGAATCGGCCGAAACGGCGTGCGTCACATGATGGGATATTTCCTGAATACGGTGCTCGTTCATATCGATGGCCAAAACGTCAAACCCCATCCTGGACAAGGAAAGCGCTACGCTGGAACCGAATCTGCCCATGCCGATAACGGCAAACTGCTTTTTCCTCATCGTATATCCATCCCTTCATTTCCGCAGCCTTGATCCTGGCAATTGATTTTTTGAACGATTATGATGGCCTCCGACAAGGCGGACGGCGCCTGAACAGCCGGATGATTCCCCGATGCGCTGGACATATTATAACGGAAATCCGATTTGATGGAGGGAATCCGATTGAACAATTTCGATTTACGCCAGGCAATCGCGATGCGGGTGCATGCCATGTCCGGCGAGCAATTATTCGAAGTGATTGAGGATTCCGTCGGCAACGACGAGAAGACGCTGCCCGGTCTCGGCGTACTGTTCGAAATGATCTGGCAGGAAAGCTCCGCGGAGGCGCAGCACCAAATGGTCGAATGCTTGCACCGCCGATTGGCTTCCATGCCGCTTCCGTCTCAGCCCAAATAGTATTCGCTGGCCGCGTACACTTCCCGTCCTCCGACAATCGTTCGTCTGACCCAGGGATATCCTTCGTAGCGGTCGACAAGAAGCAGATCGGCCGCTTTCCCGGGTTCGATCGAACCGATCACTTGCTCCGCGCCAATAGCTTGCGCAGGGTGCAGCGTCCCCATTCGAACCGCTTCGGGCAGCCCGATAATGCCATCGTCGGACAGCTTGAATATCGCGGCCAACAGCGAGGATGGATGGTAGTCGGAGCATAATATATCGGCTGCCCCCGCCGCTATCGCATCGGCTGCGCGCATGTTGTTGTCGTGCGAGCCGCCCCGGACCACATTCGGCGCTCCGACGCATACCCGGATTCCCCTTTTGATGGCATGACGCGCAGTATCCAGATTCATCGGAAATTCGGATACGGTGGCGCCATACCGGACCGATTCGTCGACACGTTCCGGCGAATCGTCGTCATGAGAGGCGACGGCGATGCCGTTTCGGGTCGCCAGACGCCCGAGATCGCGCAGACGGGACCAATCGACCTGCCGTTGGCGCTTCAACAAATCCTCCACGATATACCGGACTTCTTCCCTGTCCACACCCTGGTTCTTCATGACATACCGCTCGAACGAACCGGGCTCGCGGTACTGGCCCTGACCCGGCGAATGATTCATGAACGACAAATAATCGATCGCCTTTTCTTGAATATACCGTTCCACAATCGGCAACCCGTCGAGATGGGACACCTCATAGCGCAAATGGATGCCGTGGCGCACCATGCTGCGCTTGCTGCGGTACCGGCGAATCAGCTCGACGAGCTGCGTCAAATAGTGGTCTCCCCGCAGGCTGAGGCCGACGCCGAGAGACAAGGAATGATACATCGATGTAATGCCGTGCAGCGGCAGCTTCCGTTCGAACTCCATCAAGGCCATGTCAAGCGGAAACATCGTATTGGGACGGGGCTGCACTTCTTTCTCAATCGCATCGGAATGAATATCGACAAGCCCCGGCATCACATACAAGCCGCCGGCATCGATGACGATCGTATCGTCACCCTCTGCTGTTGCTTCGGCCATGCCCCGACGATCCGGATCGTCCGCCGCTTCCCTCCTGATTTCGGCGATTCGTCCGTCTTCGATTTTCAAGCTGCCCGTCACAACCTCGTCCGGCAATACGATGGAACCGCCGATAATCCACATGGTTGACATTGGCCGGTTTTCCTCCCCGTTCGTCGTTCTAATCTGCGCTAGGCAGCGCGCTATCTCCGTCTATTATACAGGTTTACCGTTGCGAATCGCAAAACGAAACGCCCCCGGCCGCAAAAGCCGGGGGTAAGATGCGAACGTATATCGGGAGCCTAACCGCGCTCCGGCATCGCTGCCGGCCTGTCGCAGGAACTCGTCATCTCGTAATGGCGCCCTTCGCGGGACGCATCGTGGAATCCGTGCATCGCCTCAAGCACATGATAAGCCAGCTCGCCGTTCGCGCGATGCGGACGGCCTTCGGCTATCGCTCTTGCCATATCGGCCACACCGATTCCGCGGTTATTGTCGGTATATCCGTGGGTAAGCGGAATGTCCTCCCACTCCCCGCTGTCCGCCCGCCGCAGCTGCACCCCGCCGCCGAAACCATTCGGGTCCGGTACGCGCAGCGTGCCGGCGCTTCCGTAAATTTCGATATGCGGCAGCTCCGTTCCGGCCATAATATCGAAGCTCGTAATGATCGTCCCGACGGCGCCCGAGGCGAAATCGATTACGCCGGCAATATGCGTCGGCGTCTCCACCTTGATGATCTTCCCTTTCTTCTTCTCGCTCAGAATCGTCCGCTCCGGAAACGCAATGGCGGCCGAACCGGTAACCCGGCGAATCGGACCGAGCAAATTGACCAGAGCGGTCAAATAATAAGGCCCCATATCAAACATCGGACCGCCGCCGACTTCGTAATAAAACTCCGGGTCCGGATGCCAATGCTCATGGCCGCGCCCCATCATAAAGGCCGTCGCCGCTACCGGCCGGCCGATTGCGCCTTCGTCGATCAGCTTGCGGCATGTCTGGATTCCCCCGCCGAGGAACGTCTCCGGCGCTCCGGCTACCCGCAGGCCGCTGCGGGCGGCAAGCTCCAACACTTCCCGTCCTTCTTCTCTCGTAACGGCCAGCGGCTTTTCCACATAAACATGCTTGCCCGCTGCGAGCGCTTGCATGCAAACCGCTGCATGCGCTTTCGGAATTGTCAGATTGACGACGATTTCGATTTCGGGATCGGCCAGCAGTTCATCAACAGAGCAGGCTTTCGGCACGCCGAACTCCCGGGCCCTGGCAGCCGCGCGCTCCACATCCAGATCGGCGCAGGCGACCAGTTCCACCTCCGGGTAAAGCTGAAGATTTCGAAAATAAATGCCACTTATATTGCCGCAACCGACAATGCCCGTTTTCATCGGCTTCATTCGTTATCCATCCCTTTCCGGCCGCATATGCTCCGCCGCATATCGCCATTCGCCCATTGTTGCTCTACCGCAATTCGTCAATTCGCACCCAACGGCGCTCCGCGATCGACAGATCGACCGCCTCCAGCACTTCCTGACATTTCACCCCGTCGGTAAAATTCGGGACCGGCTGACGATTGCCGGCAATCGCCAGCAGCAATTCGCGAACCTCATGCGTGAACGTATGCTCGAATCCGATCGTATGCCCCGGCGGCCACCAGGCATCCATATACGGATGGGCCGGATCCGTCGCCAGCACCCGCCGGAAACCTTGGACATCCTCCGCATCGTCCCTAAAGAAAACCTGCAGTTCGTTCATCCGTTCGAAGTCGAATTTGACGCTGCCTTTGCTGCCGTTAATTTCGAACGCGTTCGTACACCTGTGACCGGCTGCAAAGCGCGTCGCCTCGAAGCTGCCGAGCGCTCCGCCCGCGAAACGGGCGAGAAACAGCGTCGCATCGTCCACCGTTACTTCTCCGCGCGGACCGTCCGCACTGCCTTTGGCGCTTAAACCGGTCATGGACGACGGAATCGGCCGCTCTTTGATGAACGTCTCGCTCATCCCGACCACCTCTTCGAACTCGCCGATCAGAAACCGGGCCAGATCGATCAGATGGGCGCCCAGATCGCCGTGCGATCCGGAACCGGCAATCTCCTTCTGCAGCCGCCATACAAGCGGAAATTCCGGATCGATAATCCAATCCTGCAGAAACGTTGCGCGGAAATGATAAATCTTGCCGATGCGCCCTTCGGCAACCAGCTTCTTCGCCAGCTGGACGGCAGGAACGAACCGGTAGTTGAAACCGATCATATGCTTGACGCCGGCTTTCTCCGCCGCCGCCAGCATGTCCCGCGCATCGTCCAGCGTCAGCGCCAGCGGCTTCTCGCAGAACAGATGCTTGCCCGCCGCCGCAGCCGCGACTGCGATCTCCTTGTGCGCGTCGCTCGGCGCATTGATATCGACGAGATCGATGTCGTCACGCTCCACCAGGCGGCGCCAGTCCGTCTCCGCCGATTCCCAGCCGAACTGGGCGCGGGCGGCCTCCACGCCTTGCGGGTCGCGCCCGCAAACCGCTTTCATTTCCGGCTTCGGCGCATCCGGGAAAAACATCGGAAGCGCGCGATAGGCATTGGAATGCGCCTTGCCCATAAACTTGTACCCGACCATGCCGACACGTACCTTATCCATCTTCCGTTCCACCTTTCAATCGGTTGTGGAGGAGCTGCCGAAGCGCTCCGTAGATGCCCGGACGATCAGTTCGACCGGAAGCTTCAGTATGGGAGTGTCCCAAGTCGTTTCGTCGGCGGCAAGCAGACGGCGGGCGGCAAGCTTCCCCATCCGGTCGAACGGAACGGACAGCGTTGTCAGCTGCGGATCGGTCATCCGCGCTCCTTCGGAATCGTCGCAGCCGGCCAGAGCATAATCCGCTCCCGCTTCCAGTCCAAACTCCCGCAGCCCCTGCATAATCCCGATCGCCATCCGGTCATTGCCGGCGAATATGCCGTCCACTTCCCCTCGCCGCATCGCGTCGGCGATGGAAGCGGCCAGCTCCAGACCGCTCTTGCGGCTGTAATTGCCGGCATAGATTCGTTTCGGGTCGAACGGCAAGCCCGACGCCTCAAGCGCTCGCCGATAACCTGCCAGCCGATCGGCGCTGTTGGAGTAGACGAGCGGTCCGTTGACGAAGGCGATCCGTCTGCAGCCTTGGCCGGCCAGATGCCGCACGACCTGAAAGCTGCCCGATTCATGATCCGCGTCGACCGCCGGAAACGGCTCCTCGTCGAATCGCTGATTGACGAGGCAGAACGGATAGCCGTCCCGCCACAGTTCGGCGAGCGCCTGCCGCTCGTCCGGTTCGTCGCGGGAACCGAGAACGATCAGCGCGTCAACCTTCTGCGTGCGGAACAGCATCGCATATTCCCGCTTCTCGTCCGGCTTCCGGAACATGAGAAGCAAATCGTATCCGTGCCTGCCCGCTTCTTCGCCGACACCGCTCAATATTTCCGAGAAATAATACGTTGAGAATAGACGCACCTTTGGCACGAGCGGCAAGATGACGCCCAGATTGCCGCTCTTCCGCCGGGCGAAGCGCTGCGCGAGCGCGCTCGGCACATAATGCAGCCGTTCCGCCGCCTCCAGCACCTTCCGCCTGGTCTCTTCCTTTACCGGTCCCGTCCCGCTCAACACACGCGAAACTGTCGCTTCCGAAACGCCTGCCAGCCGTGCAACTTCCTTCCGTGTAATAGGTCTTTCCTCCCTGCCAGCCCCGTGCTGCCGCACTGTCCATACATTCGGCAAGCTAAATACTATTTCATGTACACGCGTACATTTTCCCATGAAAAGGATGCTCTGTCAACGGGATTTCAAGCCGCATTCATGCAAAAAACGGCGCCTCGAATTAAGGCGCCGTCTCCAGAAACTTGGCCGTCGGATTGCGTTCGATGGCCGTCCGCATCGCATATTCGTTTTCGAACAACGCAACATAGTTGTCCTTCTTGTCTTTCACCAGCGTCGAATTGATCCGGAATTTGGACGGATCGATTTTATCGTCCACAATCCAGCGCGCGAACTGGAACGGCATCCGGTGCAGCATGACTTCGACGCCGTACTCGGCCCGCATCCGGTACTCGAACACTTCGAACTGAAGCTGGCCGACGACGCCGAGAATCGTCTCGTCCGGGCCGCTGATCGAATGGAAGACCTGAATTGTCCCTTCTTCCGTCAACTGGTCGACGCCTTTCTGATATTGCTTGTGCTTGAGCGCATTTTTCACGGTCACCTTGGCGAACAGCTCGGGCGAAAATGTCGGCAGTTCATCGAAGATGATCTGGCCGCCCTGGCACAGCGAATCGCCGATTCGGAAGATGCCCGGGTCGAACAAGCCGATAATGTCGCCGGGATAGGCTGTTTCGACAATATCCCGATCCTGGGCGAGAAACTGCTGCGGCTGGGACAGCTTGATCTCTTTGCCCGCCCGCACATGCCGGACGGTCATTCCCCGCTCGAACCTTCCCGAGCAAATGCGCAAAAACGCGATGCGGTCGCGATGAGCCGGATTCATGTTGGCCTGGATTTTGAAAATATAGCCGGAAAACTTCTCGTCGGTCGGCTCGACCGGCCCTTCCGTACTGTTGCGCGGCGTAGGAGGCGGCGCCAACTGCAGGAAGTTCTCGAGAAACGTCTGGACTCCGAAATTGTTAATGGCGCTGCCGAAAAAGACCGGCGTCAGTTCGCCCGCCCGCACCTTCTCGTAATCGAACGGGTCTCCGGCCACGTCCAGCAGCTCCAGCTCCTGTTCGAGCTGCTCATGCAAATACGACCCCGCCATTTCGCGAATAAGCGGATCGTGGTAGTCCTGCACCTGACGGACGGAAATGGTCGAATGATCGTCTCCCTGGAACAGCTCCACCTGATTTTTCATCCGGTCGTAAACGCCGCACAGCTCGCGTCCCATGCCGATCGGCCAGTTCATCGGCACGGAACGGATGCCGAGCACCCGCTCGATCTCTTCCATCAGCTCAAACGGATTCCGGCCTTCGCGGTCCAGCTTGTTGACGAACGTGAAAATCGGAATGCCGCGCTTGCTGCATACCTGGAACAGCTTGATCGTCTGCGCCTCGACGCCTTTGGCGGCGTCAATCAGCATGACGGCGCTGTCGGCGGCCGTCAGCGTCCGGTACGTGTCTTCGCTGAAGTCCTGATGCCCCGGGGTGTCCAATATATTGACCCGATGGCCCTTGTAATCGAACTGCATGACGCTCGACGTGACCGAAATGCCGCGCTGCTTCTCGATTTCCATCCAGTCCGACGTCGCGTGCCGGTTCGCCTTGCGCGCCTTGACGCTGCCGGCAAGACGAATGGCTCCTCCGAACAGGAGGAGCTTCTCGGTTAATGTCGTTTTTCCTGCGTCGGGGTGGGAGATGATGGCGAACGTGCGCCGCTTCTCCACTTCCCGCTTCAACTCGTCGGTTAGCGTTTTGCTCATGCTTTGTGATAGTTCCCTTCGTTTCGATTGCTGTCCAAATCGAGAATTAACGATCCGCTTACGGCTTGCCGATCAGCAGCGCCCGCGCCGGCGCCGCTTCGATGCCGGTCAGCTTCAGGGGAGCGATCACCATGAAGTAGGTACCCGCCGGCACGTCCTTCAGCCGCAGCCCTTCGACAATGATGACATTGTTGCGGAACAGCGGCCGGTGCGTCGTATACTCCGGCTGAGCCCGCTCGATGCCGAGCCCGTCGGTGCCGACGCCGCGCACGCCGAGGTCGATCAAGTAGCGCGCGCCGTCTTCGCGTAGGAAGACAAAGTTCATATCGAATTCGTCGGAAAAGGAATTCCGCGTTTTCAGCAGCACCCAGTCCCCGCGCTGCAGACCGAACGGTTCGAGATCTTCCTTCGTCACCGCTTCCTGCACATGCGTCAGATCGAGCACTCTGGCATAGCCGACCAGTTCCTCAAGGCCGATCGTCTCGATCGTCGCGCCGTTCTCCAGCATATGCAGCGGGGCATCGACATGGGTGCCGCAATGCGCGTCCAGATCGATGCGCGATTCGTAAGCTCTGCCGTTCTGGAAATTTTGGACGTTGTAAATTTTCGGCTTCTTCTCTTCTTTATTTTTATAAACCTGCATCGACGGTTCGATGGTCATGGATATATCGTAAACTTTAAACATCTGCTCCATCCTCCTCGTAGAATGAGCGTCTGACGCGCATGCGAAAGATCACTTGCTGCTGTTCGTAACCCAGATGACGTTGTCCTCTTCCTGACCGTTGACCGGCCACCAGAAGAACCCGTCGTCTGCCAGCAGCTGATCCGCTTTCTGCGGTCCCCAGGTACCCGCCGGGTAGAAGGACAGATCGCTGTCGTCCTCACGCCATGCTTCGGCGATGCGATCGACGAACGCCCATGCCGCGGCCACCTCGTCCCAACGCGTGAAATAGGTGGAATCGCCGCGCGCCGCATCGTGGATCAGCCGTTCGTAAGCTTCCGGCGTATTGATGCCGACCATGCAACTTTGGCAAAATTCCATCGCCACCGGCTGCACCGCATTGTCGGAGCCGGGCTTCTTCGCATTGATCTTGATATAGATGCCTTCCATCGGATTGACGCGAATGACGAGCAGATTCGGCGACAGATCGTGCTTGCGCGCGAACAGCACATTTTCGGACATGTTCTTGAATTCGACGACGACTTCGGTCGTCTTGACCGGCAGCCGCTTGCCTGTGCGGATATAGAACGGCACGCCCGCCCAGCGCAAATTGTCAACGAACACCCTGGCGGCAAAATACGTCTCCGTTACGGAATCCGGCGCAACCGAATCCTCCTGGCGGTAGCCGACAAGCGGTTTCCCTTTCAAGGTTCCTTCGGCGTACTGGCCGCGAACGACGTTGCGCCTTACTTCTTCGCTGGACGAATACCCGCGCAGCGAACGCAGCACTTTCACCTTCTCGTCCCGGATATCTTCGGGATGAAGACGGCTCGGCGGCTCCATGGCGATCATCGTCAGCATTTGCAGCATATGGTTCTGCCCCATGTCCCGCAACGCGCCGGACTTGTCGTAATAGCCTCCGCGCTCTTCCACGCCGACCGTCTCCGACAGCGTGATCTGCACGTTCGCTATGTAGCGGTTGTTCCACAGCGGCTCGAAGAACGCGTTGGCAAACCGGATGACCTCGATGTTCTGCACCATTTCTTTGCCGAGGTAGTGGTCGATCCGGAAAATCTCTTCTTCCTTGAACACCTGACTGATCTGGGCGTTCAGCTTCTTCGCGGACTCCAGATCGTAACCGAAAGGCTTCTCGATGACGAGCCGGTGCCAGCCCGCGGATTCGAGCAGTCCGCCTTCCCGCATATTGAACGATACGGGACCGAACAGCTCGGGAGCGAGCGCCAAGTAAAACAGCCGATTGCCCGGAATGCCGAATTTGGCGTCGAGTTCCGCGCTCAGCGCGTTCAACTGCCGGAAGCCGTCCACATTATGAATATCGAGGGACATGTAGACGAAGTGTTCGGCAAAACGGTTCCACAATTCAGTGTCGTCGGCTTTGTATCGGCAAAATTCCGTAATGGAGTCATATACGTCCGAACGGAACTGTTCGTTCGTCCGGGGACGGCGGGCGAGTCCGACGACGGCGAAATTGTCGGCCAGCTTGCCCTCTTTATATAAACTGAAAAGCGCCGGAAAAAGCTTGCGGCGGGCGAGATCTCCCGTTGCCCCGAACAAATAGTAGACCGCGCCTTCGGCTGCCGTTTCCTGTTTGTTTTCGTAGATCATTGATCCCTCATTCTCTTCCTATGAATTTTTTAACGGCTGCAATGCGCCATGTTATGTAGTTTAGCATAATCCACACGCTTGCGCTATCGACCTATTCATAAAAAAAACTGATCACCTTCACAACTTCTTCTAATCACTTGCCGCATAATCGCCGGTAATAAGCGGGACGCCGGCGACAAGCGAAATCGTTCCGTCCGTCCGATCGGTATGAAGCGCAATTTGCAGATTGGCCGTCCGGCCGCGGCCAAGCGGCACGGAGGCGTGAAGCTGCCGTGTCCGATACGTCAGGCTGACCGTTCCGCCGTCTTCGTAGCGCTCCTCCAGCCGGGCATCCGCCCATGCGGCCAGCCGCTCGGCCGCCTGCGGCGAATCGGTTTCTCCCCGCACGCGGAAGCTTGCCGTTTGTTCGAACGCAGCTTCGGCGAGCAGCCGTCCGATTTCGGCAGCGGCGGCAAGCAGCCCGTCCCGTTCGCCCGCCCGCCGTTCGAACAATATGACCGCATCCTCCGGCTGTTCGCCCCGGCCATGCGATGGGAGCAGAAGCGTCAGCGTCCCGCCGTAAGCGGCCTTCGATCTTTTCGTTAGCGTACCCCGATCGCCGCCTTTCTCATCCAGGGGGGACAAACCGAGCCTGTCCGGCAGATGCCCGGCTTCGCCCGACTTCAGCCGCACATCCCAACGCAGCGACCAAATCCCGCCGGCAGCGCCCCGGACCAACAGCGGGTCGACCCAGTCCCACAGCGCCGCCATATCCTCCGTCATCCCATTAGGCGGCCCATTCTTCCCGGTGCCGCCGCCGTGATCGGCGGCGACAAGCGCCCAGACCGCCCCGGCAAGCAGCACGGCGAATGCCGCGGCAATCCCGATCCACCGCCTGCCCTTCTCATCCGTCTTCAACCGGCTGTCCGGCATGTCCCTCCTCCTTATATTCCGAACTTATATTCCGGATTTCGCCTGTTTTTTCATTTCCAACATAACTTTCTGCCTCGAAGCCCGTTATCCCTGCTCAAATGAAAAAGAACATCCCCCTGCGTTTTTTTGGGTATATACCTATACGTGCCAGCCCGTAGTTGAATACACTGCATGCATGAACGTTCATTGGAGGTGTCATGTCTTGCAACCTATATATCCGCTTCACGAAGATCATGTGAGGAAGTTTTGCGGCATGCCCGTATGTGTCGTCCTGAAAGACGGCAGCCGCCATGTCGGTATTTTGACAGATTGCAGTGACGGGAAAGTCATCCTGAACGGAGGGCCGGCCGGACCTGTCACACATTCCACCAGCAGGCCCCTGCAGCAGAAAGACGACAGGCAAAGGAGTAAGAAAGGAAAAAGAAAAGCGGTGCCGGAGCTGAAGCAGACCGCCAATACGCAAGCGTTGGGTTACGGGCCGTATGGAGGGTTCTTCGGGGGAAGGCTTATTTTCGATCTGGCGCTGATCTCCTTCCTGTTTCTGCTGCTGTAATACCGAAAGCCTGGATGCCTGTCGGATAAGCAAAACCGGCAATTCCAGGCTTTATTTACGCCTTCGACATGAATCGCAATCTTTTGCGTCAATTCGAAGGTAATATGGTGATATAGATAACAAAAAGGTAAGTGTTAAAAGGAGGGCTGTCGCGGTGAGAATTCCCCGTTTGCTGATGTATAACCGGTTAACCCGCAGCGAGCCGGTGCATCCGGTGATTCGCAGCGCCGCTTACGATTCGTTCGGCGAAAATGGGTTCGCAAATGATAGCCTGCATCCGCCTGACGCGAAGAGGTCCGCTTCGACCGAACGCAGCGGCGTCTTCGTCGGCATTCCCGCCGCGGATTGGGCCGGGGAGCTTGGCGAGACGGCAAGGCTGCCGTTCGTCCACGGAGCGCCGAACAGCCGCGCTGTCATTCTGAAACGATACGAATGGTCGCAATCTTACGAGCGGCTGCCGTTGCGCGGCCGCCATATCGACCGCCAGGGCTAGCCGTCTCCGGCCGGCGCTAGTCGGCCAGACCGTGCTTATGGGCGTAAATGGCGGCTTGCGTCCGGTCTTCGACGCCGAGCTTGTCAAAGATGTTCGTAATATGAAATTTGACCGTTTTAATGCCGATGAACAACTCGTCGGCAATTTCCTGATTCGATAGTCCTCTCGCCAACCCTTTGAGCACGTCCATTTCCCGTTCGGTCAGCTCCTCGTGAGGCGGTTTCTGGGCCGGCTGCTTCGGCTGACGGAAACGGTTCATCATTTTGGCCGCAACCTGGGATTCCAGCACCGACTGGCCGCGCGCGGCCGCGCGAATCGCGTCGGCGATTTCGGCCGCGCGCGACGTTTTGAGCAAATAGCTGAACGCCCCCGCCTCGATAACCGGATACAGTATGCTGTCGTCCAGATAGCTGGTCAGCACAATCACTTTGCAATCCGGATGCAGTTCAAGCAGCTGGCGCGTCGTCTCGACGCCGTCCATCCCGTCCATAACCAGATCCATCAACACCACATCGGGCTTATAAAGCTGTGCCAGCCTGATTCCTTCGCTGCCGCTGCTCGCTTCACCGACGACTTCGATGCCTTCTTCGGTATCCAATACGGCGGCAAGGCCGATCCGCACCATTTCATGATCATCGACCAGCAACACTTTAATCGCCTGTTCCAACGTTTCTGACACCTCTTTTTCTATTTGCCGCTACCGTAATCGTCGCGCCGGCCCGTTCCGTCGGCTCTCACCCAAATGTCGATCGTCGTGCCCCGGCCGGGTTCCGACATTAAGTGGAACGTGCCGCCAATTTCATGCACGCGTTCCTCCATCGTCAGCAAGCCGTACGAAGCCTGCTTCTTCTCTTCCGGATCGAATCCGATGCCGTTATCCCGCAGCGTCAGCCGAACCTGACCGCCGTAACGGACAAGTCTGATGTCCATACTGTCCGCTTTCGAGTGGCGAAGCGTATTGGACAGCGCCTCCTGGGCGATGCGAAACAGATGGTCTTCGGCCTGCGGATCGAGCCCGATCGTTTCGTCGATTTCGAGCGTAATTTTCATCGGCACTTTCTGCGCCAGTTCGCCGATCAAGGCCTGCAGCGCCTGACCGAGGTTTTTGCCGTCCAGATGCACCGGCCGCAAATGCAGAAGAAGCGCGCGCATTTCCGATTGGGCGACAGCGGCCATCTCCTCGATAAGCTGGACCTGGCGCTTGGCCCGTTCCCAATCCTTCTCCATCGTGCGGCCGACGGCCGTCGCGGTCATCGAGATGGCGAACAGTTGCTGGCTGACCGCGTCGTGAAGCTCCCGTGCCAGCCGCTGGCGCTCCTCGATAACGGCCGAAAATTTGACTTTCTCCTTCCAAACCTCGTCTTCCCCGTCATCCTCCGCATCACCGGAAACACCGTCATCCCCGCCGGAATCCAGCGTCACCTGCCGCTTCTTCTCCCGCTGGCTCAAACGTTTCAGCGCCTCTCTCAGCTTCAGTCCTTTCACATAGCTGTTGATCGCCGCGGCGACGAGGGCGATGGCAATAACCGCAAGGCCGATGACAGCCCCTTTCTGCTGCAGAACGAACAGCTCCACATACCCGAAGCCCTGCAGAACGATAACGAGCAGCCCCAAAATGACGAGCAGCCAGAGCAGCGTTTCCGCCGTATTCCGGCGCAGCGAATCATTTCTTTTGCTGTTCGGCTTTTTGGCAGCCATCGGTCTCCCCCTTCATATGTATGTTATATTACGAACAAGAAACGTTTTTGTTTCACAATCCGAATCCGCCCCGGCAACCGGCGCATAACGAAGCAAGCCAGGAAGGCTCCGGCGCTTCCATGGCTTGCTCCGCCTGTCTTCTACGTTATTCTTCGGTTTGCGCAGGCCGGATATTCAGCTTGTTTTTCAGCGCTTGCAGCTGCTCGTCGATCTTCAATTGCTTCTCGGCATCGATCGGCGAAGATACGGCGCCAACTTGCTGCGTGTAACGGTAAGGGGCGCGAAGAACGTCGGCTTCCGCTTCCATCTGCATAATTTTTTCTTCCATCCGCTGGAATCCGCGCGATGCCGAACCGCGGTCGAGCGTATTCGAGGCCGTAACTTGCGCCATCTGCTTCTTCGCTTTGGCCATTTGGGCGCGAGCGGCCAGCTCGTTGCGCTTGTTGCGGAGCTGATAGAATTCGTCCTTCATCTCATGCAGTTGCTGCAGCAGCTCATCGGCTTGCGATTTCGCTTCCAGGTGCAAGCTTTGATATTCTTCGATCTTCTGATCGAAGTACAGCTTCTCCTCCAGCATTTTGCGGGCCAGCTCTTCCTGGCCGCCGCGCAGCGCCGTTTCGGCCTTCGCTTCCCGGTCTGCGGCTCCGCGAACCGCTTCGTCCAAACGCTGCTTTATGCGGCGCTCGTTCGCCATCTGTTTGGCCACCGTCACTTCGGCCTGATGAATTTCCGCTTCCATATCGCGGAGATATTGGTTCAGCATGACGACCGGATCTTCCATTTTGTCCAACATTTCATGGATCGAAGCTTTCGTCATATCTCTCATTCGTTTGAAAATGCTCATATTACTTATCTCCCTTCTCTAATTTTGCCAGTTTGGCCTTCAATTCATCGATTTCCTTGCGCAGCGCCTTCTTCTCCAGATCGTCCATCATCGCATCGAAATCGGTTGACGCCGGTCCGGACCCGGCTCTGTGTTGATGTTGCCAGCCGCCTTGCCAGTGAGATCCCCCTTGCGGAGGATTCGTATACGGTCCGCCGGAATGCCCGAACCCTCCGTGGCCGCCGCCGAATCCGCGGTGACCGCCGCTGTAATCGCCAAAGCCGCCGTAACCGTCCGGGCCGGGTCCGTATCCGCCATAATAAGGCGGTTCTTTCGGTATGACGAGCGCAGCCAAGACGTAAATCAGGATGACCGCCCCGCTGGAAAATACCGCTGCTACGATCAGCAGAATTCTCAGGAGCGTCACATCGACATTGAGCATTTCGGATAAACCGCCGCAAATGCCGAATAATTTTTTGTTGTAGCGTGATCTGTACAGCTTCCTCATGACGTTGAGGGGCCTCCTTTCTCCAGCTTCCGCTTCAGCTGTTCAAGCTCGTGCTCGACAGCCGAAACGACCGACTGGCGGTTTGCATCCGTCCGGGTAAACGTCTCACCTCTTATCCGGCGAAGCTCGCTGAGACTTTGAGTCTCCAGTTCCAGATCGGTGATGCGGTCTTCCAGCGCGCGGAACATGCCTTCCGGCTTGCTCAGATCGGATCCGTATATCGCCGAGAACCGTTCGTTCATCCGGCGCTGCAGCCGCAGCGATTCCATTCTGGCCACGTAATATTCCCGCTTGTCGTATACGGTCTGGTATTCGCTGCGCAGCTTGGCCAGCTGCTCTTCCAGCTCCGACGTATTCAGTCTGGATTGTTCGTACAGCTCGCGGTATTGCGCCGCGCGTTCTTCGCTTGCAGCCTTCTCGTATAACGCGATGCGGGCCAAATTCTCCTCCCCGGCCTTCAAGGCGGTAATCGCCTGCTGCTCGCGTTTCTCCTTCTGCTGCTCCGCCTGCAGCCATTGCGCCTTCAGATGCTGGCTGTGAGCGGCATATTGCTGATAAAGACGTTCCGCCTGAATAATATCTTCGCGAGTGGCCCACAGAAACTGGTCGATCAACTTGACCGGGTCTTCTGCTTTTTCCAATCGTTCATTCAATGTTGCGACCGTAATGTCGCGGACTCTTCGCATGATGCTCATACGCTACCTCCTTGTCTCCGTCACCGGTTTCGTTCGTCAAAACACCCGCTTGTTCCTGAACAACGAAATTCCCCATACGATCATGCCGATCGCCAGCAGCAGCATGAAAAATCCGGCAAATTTGCCGAACAGCATAATTACGCCGACTACGGTAAGAACCGCTCCAACGATTTTGCTGTTGTTCACCCAGCCCAGAATACCGAGACCGATCAGGATGAAGGGGAATAAAAACCCGATGATGGAGCCGAGACTGATTCCGATGAAGTCGAGTACGATCAGTCCTCCAATAATGACCAGTATTGCGCCCAGCGCCGATTTTCCATTCATATTCCGGTCGTCACCGCCTTTCTTCATTTGCCATCCGCCGTCATCCGGCTATGGATTCAAGTTCTATCGCTTATGTCTACATTGTAGATGTTTTCGCTTCGTTTCAAAACAGACTTGCGGCGGTTTTGCGACCTAGACCCGGGTCGGGGACCCGCCATTCTGCGGTCGGATTGCGCAAGGGATGTCGCCGTTCAGATGCATCCCCTTGTCCCGCATCGCCGTCATCCAATTGCTTAATGGAAATACAAAGAGTCCAAAAGTTTTTCGTTTTTTAGTTATACCTGATAACTCTGTCATCCCGCTATTAGCTGTATGTTACAGGGAAATAAAGCGTTAGAACGAAAAGTAAAGACCGGGAATAGCAGACTAGAAAGCAAAGGTATCTCGACGGACTGTAATGTTTAAATATAGACGTTCGTTACGTTGCTCCCGTTATGCCTGTCATTTATGATGGGCTTAATCTAATTGAGTGCGAGTGATGATCGCGATAACGGTCTTCCAGATCATATCACAGGAGGGAATTTTCGCTCATGACCCATTCGGAATTTCCACCGGATCGCAGGCCAGTTCGGCCCCCCGCATTCGCGTCGGTGCGGGAGTACATCTCCCGCCACGACGACTTGAGCTTCTGGTGGCCGTACGTCGCCGAGATTCTGGAACGTCACGGTCTGGCCGACGCCGGACGGGAATCGGCGGCCGGAGTCGGCGGTACGTACCCGACGTTCATCTGCGGCGATTACGTGGTGAAGTTGTTCGGTTACGTCCAAGGTTGGCGTAAAAGTTACGAGACCGAACGCGCGGCGCTGGCTCTGGCCGCCACCGATCCGGAAATCGCCGCGCCGAGCCTGCTGGGAGAAGGGCGATTGTACGGCAATGCCGACGCCCCATGGCCATACCTGATCACCAGAAAGATGTCCGGGGTCTCCTGGCGGGATGCCGAACTGTCCGCCGAACAACGGCTTGCGGTCGCGGCGGACCTGGGAAGGCAGATACGGCGCGTGCACGCGCTGCGCCCGTCGGGCATTGCAACGGACGCAGACTGGCCGAGCCTGAACGTAGCGGCAGCCGCGGAGCGAAGCTCACTGCCGCCGCATCTGATCGAGCAGATTGACGATTACCTCGCCCGGCTCGGGCCGTTCGACCGCGTATTCGTCAACTCCGACGTGGTGGCTCTCCATGTGTTCGTGGAAAACGGCCGGCTCTCCGGAATCATCGACTGGGGCGACGCGATGGTAACCGATCGGCATTATGAGCTCATCCAGATTTATCGCGACTTGTTCGATTGCGACAAAGCGATGTTGCGGGTTTTTCTGGAGGCCAGCGACTGGCCGGTCAGCAAGAACTTTCCCCGTCAGGCGCTGGGGCTTGCACTGTACCGCCAGGCAGTGGGTTGTCGTCGTTGGCCTGGGATAGACGTCTTCGAGCCCATCGCAGCCCGATTCCCGCTGCAAGACATCGGCACTCTCGATGAGCTCGCGGCTGAGCTTTTCGCCTTCTAGTCCAGACAGGGCCGGCTTTTCAAAACAAAAGCAGCAAGCTCTTAAGAACGGAAATTTCCGTTTCTTAAGAGCTTTCCAGGGGATTGTATCAAGTTCCGCGGTCTTCGCTACGGTGCTAACGGCTCGACTTGCTTATAAAGAAACGTGCGTTCCGTACAGCCGGACGCCTTGCGCGCGAAGCCGCCGATGCAGCTCCGGAATCGGAATATCGGCGACGGCGGCGTTCTCCTCGATCGCGAGCGCCGCCGCGACTCCCGCGGCTTGCCCGAGCGCATAACAGGTCGGCTGCACGCGCATCGAGGACATCGCGACATGGGTGGCGCTGATCGCCCGCCCCGCCACGAGCAAGTTGTCGAGACCTACCGGCACCATACACCGGTAAGGGATATCGTAGCCGCTTACTTTGCGCTCGTCGGTCGTCTTTTTCCCGTCCGGGCTGTGAATGTCGATCTCGTAGTTCGTCTGCGCCACGACGTCGTCGAAGCGTCTACCGCTCGTCACATCGTCCTCGGTAAGGGTGTACAGCCCTTGAATCTGGTTGGTCTCCCGGACGCCGATCTGCCCCGGCACATGGGACAACGCGTACGTCTCAAAGCCGTTGCGCTGCAAATAGTGGGCTACCGAAAACACCTGCTTGAGCGCCTCCCGCTCGGCACGGCTGACGTCCGCGATCTTCGCGCCGTTGCCCTTCACCCGCGTCATATTGACAAGCAGCATGCCGTCCCCGTTGCGCTCCCAATACAGGCGCCGTCCCTGGGGAAGGTCGGAGACGTCGTTGTAGACCTCGCAGCCCTCGGGCAGCATCGGCGTCACCGGCTTTCCGGTATCCTGCATCATAAACATCAGCGTCATCGGCTGCGTCAGGCCGTCCTCCTCGCGCCCCGTCGTATACGGCACTCCGCATTCCACGGCCACTCTCGCGTCTCCCGTGCAGTCGATGAACTGCTCCGCGGCGAACGCGCGCAACCCTTCCCGTGACGACACGATGACCGCCCGCAGGCGGCCTTCCTCCCGAACCGCACCGACGAAGTCGACGTGGAAATATACTTCGACGCCTTCCTTCTTCATCTTCTCGTTCAAATAATGCCGGAGCAGAAACGGAGAATATTGCGGCGAAATCGATACGTCCTCCTGCGACGGCAAATAATCGGCCAGCATCTCCGCGATAATTTCCCGATAGATGCCCGTCACATTGCCGACAGGCATGAACACGCTCACATTGCCGAGCGTCCCCATCCCGCCTAATTGGCCCGATCGCTCCAGCAGCACGACCCGCTTCCCATTGCGCGCCGCGCTGATCGCAGCGGCCGTCCCCGCCGGACCGCCGCCAACGACGACGACCTCCGCGGCGTCGTATAAAGGAACTTGCTGCTCGAAACGGAATGACTTTTCAGCTGCACTCAAAATGTCCGCACCTCCATGAAGAAACCTTTTGGTTCATTATAGTTCAGTGCGAACTTACATTTTAGTTTCATTTTTGTTACACTTATGCTCAATTGAACCCCAATGAAAGCTCGGGAGAAAGGAGCAACCCGCCGTGCGCAGAAAAAAAGACGTCACCCTCCGGGACATTGCGGACGAGCTGCAGCTTACGGTGCATACGGTATCCAAAGCGCTTCGCGGGCTTCCCGGCATGTCCGAAGCGACGCGGAAAGCCGTGTTTATGACCGCCGCGCGGCTTGGCTACCGAACGAAAGAAAGAGAGCTCAGCCTTGGCTACGAAAAAATTCCGCTGCTGACGACCAACAGGCGGCGGTTCACGATTGTGCTGCTGCAGGATACCCCCTTCTACCGAACGCAGCTGCAAGGCGTGCAGGAACGGCTCCACGAGCTCGGCCACACCTTGACGGCACATGTCCTCCCGGAATTCACAGACGGACCGAAGCAGCTGGAACGGTGGCTGGAGCAAGCCGAATTGACGTACTCCGACGGACTGTTCGTCCCTCCCGCCATGCCGGAGCCTATGGAATCCGTTCTGCTCAGGCTTCCGATGCCGAAGGTGCTTATCAGCTACCCGCCTCCGGCCGCACCGGTGGACAGCGTCATCTGGGACGTCGAAACGGCGATACACCAGTCCGTCGATCATCTCGTCGCCAAAGGCCATCGGCGGCTGCTGTACATTGGCGACATCAGGTCGCGCCGCGGCTTTCGCCTGCGCTGGAGCGCCTTTCAGGCCGCGCTGCGGCGGCACGGCATCGAAGCGGCGGACGAACCGATGACGGAGCTGCCGACGACGCCGGAGCAGTGGCGAAAGGAGCTCGAGGAACGGCTGCGGAGCGGCGGTTATACGGCGATCCTGCACGCCACCGGAAATACGTTGAATACGCTTCTGTTCGTGCTGCAGTCGTTAGGCTTGTCCGTACCGAACGATATCTCGCTCGTCTCGATGCCGGATCTCGAGGACCCGCGCTTCCCGCAGCTCTCAAGACCTTCTCTGCTCATCCGGGAGACCGGGAGACGCGCCGCCGAGCGCCTCCTGTGGCGCATCGCCAATCCCGCCGAGCCTTACGAGCATACGAGACTCGCCGGTACGTTCATCGCCGGAGAAACCGTCGCCGATCTGACCCGCTGACCGCACCCCGGCGGTCCGGTGCTGCGGTGTTTCGACGACCGGACCGCTCCTTGGCGATTTGCCTGGCAAATTTATTAGCCATCCGTATCGAGCGCGCTTTCGCGCCGAGCATCTTCTCTGCGCAGCCGTCAATCCGAATGAGGGGCCGCCTTATCCGCTACGACAGAAAGGATAACGTTATGCTCCAGCCATGCTTTCAACGCGCACAGAACCATAGTGAATCCGCCCATCGAATCGATCGCTTCCGCGACAACGTCATCTCCGTCCCCCTTAAATCCGGCATTTATAATGTTCACGTACGTGCTATCGTCGCCTACGGGCGTGAACGTCCATTCGACAGAGGTCCAATCGGGCGGCGACCAACGGATCGAAATTCTCCGGTCGCGCTCCACTTCCAGTACGTCCACATCCGTACCGACGCCATACATTTCCCATTCCCATCGTACGCGCTTGCCGGCTTCCAGCTTTCCGCTACTTTTGGTAAACCAAAATTTTGTCGTAACCGAAGGGTCGATAAATGCATCGAACACCTCCCGCACCGGCCTGCGGATCAGCATGCCTGTCCGGACCACTGGTTCCTGCTTTAAACTTTTCATGGCGATCGCTCCTCATGGATTTTCTTCATGCCATTTCACGAGCATCCCTGTAATCGTCGCCCGCCAGAAGCGTCATGACACCTTCCAGAACATCAAACAGTTCTTCGTTCTCTTCGTGCGCATGCGCTCCCGGTCCGTTGCTAAAGGCTCTCTTCTTTCCAATGATTGCAGTTTCATTATAATTCAATCCAACACTCTCGCATACTTGAAATATTGAAACAACCGATGGGACGCGCGCGCCGCGGGTCGGCGACAACAAAAAAGAAGCCTGCCGTATCACGTCAAGCTTCTTCATCGCCCTTGATGTCCAATCTTCAGGACGCCGCCTTGTTAACCCGTTTGCAGTTTTTTGGGCAAGTCAGATACGTGCCCGTAAACTCCAACCGGTGATCCTTCACCAGGAAACCATATTCCCGCTCCAGTCTTTTCTCCAATTCCAACAGCCAGTCTTCTTTGATCTCCTTCATTTTGCCGCACACGGAGCAGATCAAATGATGATGCATATGCTCATGATCATCGTTGCGGAGATCGAAACGAGCCACTCGATCGCCGAAATTCATTTTTTCGACGATGTGCAGATCGGTCAGAAGCTCCAGCGTCCGATAAACCGTGGCCAGTCCGATTTCAGGATGTTTTTGTTTTACGCGCAAAAATATTTCCTCGGCGCTCATATGGTTCGCTTCATTTTCCAGCAACACCCGAACGGTCGCTTCCCGTTGCACCGTTAATTTGTAATTGTTGCTCATCAATTGCTGGCTGATTTTCGCCAATTGTTCCGTTACGTTCACGAAGCAGCTCCTCCTTTGGGCAGAGCATGTTTTTGTCAACCGAAGGAAAAGATCAAAGACTTGAACTTATCATAACGTATATGCCGAAACGAATCAAAAGAAACACCTTTGTCAGTTTCTGCAAAACAAGAGGAGGACTGTAAACCGACGTCTTTTTTCCGGATCTTCAAATTCGCCAAGGCGAAGTTACATATCGAGCATATCAACGCCATTACACCACAGGCCAAGGATCGCTTAAAGCGGCTCTGGGTAATGTTTCAAGACCGCCTGGTGATCGAGCTGCGGCTGTCTGAATCACGTGTTCACCATTCGCGAGTACCGACAGCTCGGACCCGGTGACACGCTCTCGTATAATGGCACGATCTACACGCTGGCCAACCCCGCTGAAACGAAGATGACAGTCGAAGTACGATAAACACTATCGGGCGAAGTTCTCTTGTGGCATCTGGGCCAACCGCTGACACTGAAATTTGTTGTTATTCTGAGATCATGTCACCATGGGACAAGAGACGTTGACATTCCGCTCGAAGCGAAGAAAATAAATTTATCCTGTTGCAAAATTTAGCCGAATGCTGTCAATAATACGGCAACTGTATTAAACATACCATGCACAATCATTCCCGGAATAACCGAGCCTGTCCGTTCATAGGCCCACGCAAAAATGACGCCGCTAATAAAATTCACCGGCATGGCATTCAAGGTAGGGTAGTGTGCAGCAGTAAAGATCAGAGAGCTAATTACGATTCCCCACACAATGCCTGTACGTGTCCGCAGCCATCGATACATAAAGCCGCGATAAAAAATTTCTTCATATACAGGAGAGACGAATCCCGCGGATAAAATACCAAGCAAAACTGTGAACCAGGTAACCTGCTCTTTCAACGCCTCTGTTTTACTATTTTCCACCGTATTTCCGAAGTAGCCCGTAATGACGACTGCCGCTATGCTGAGCGCAGTAAGTATCAGAAACCAACTGACAATGCGCCATCCGTCTTTGGCGGGAAAACTCCGCAGCCCTACCTCCTTCCAGGATTGTCTGCGGGGGCGAAGAACAATCACATATAATCCCGTCAACAGCACAATCGCAATCGTTAGTCCGGTCAATGTCCCCGCATACAAGGAGGAAACGAACCATTTTTCATATAACGACTGCACTCCGTGCTTGACAACGAAGATAACGAATCCGAATTCGAGTATCAACAAAGCTACGAACTCACGCCAAGTCCACCCATCCCTTTGCTTCCATTGTTCTTCTCTCTGCATTTCTGATCCTCCAGTGATATTGTGATATAATTTAATAGTATATTAGGTTACGTAACGTCACTTGCAAGCCTTATTTGCCAGGAGGAAAAACGTGCGCAGATGGACAACCGGACAAATATCCAGACAGCGAAATATATCAGTCCGAACTTTGCGGTATTACGATCAGATTGGATTGCTGTGTCCGAGTGAGAAGGACGAGCATGGAAGGCGTTATTATTCCGAAGAGGACTTGTTTACTCTGGAGAAAATCACGCTGCTCAAATCTTTAGCGTTACCGCTCGAGGAAATTGCACAAATGCTGAATAAAGTTTCATATCGGGAAGTGTTGATTGCCCATCACAATTACCTTCAAGAACAACTAATCTCTCTGCAGACCAGTATTGCCAATACGGCCTCTCTCATCAATATGATCGATCTGGAGGGGTCTTTGTCTTGGGAACGTGTGTCCAGTCTGGTCAAGCAAGCACAATCCGTCCCTAAAAGGTGGAAAGATTACTTTCATGAAGATGAGCTGGCTTTCCTCCAGAAATCCCTTCCGGCTCTGGAGAGCAGCGACCGATTGACACAGCAGTACGTCTCTCTTCTTCGTCGCATCGAATGGTGTCTCGACAATTCTATTGCTCCGCAGTCAAGTCAAGGGTTGGAGATCGCCAACCAATTAATTCAATTGTCTAACGAAACCTTTGGCGGAAATCAGGATCTGGCGGACAAATTTTGGGAGGTTCGCAAACTTCCGGCTGAGGAGTCGGGTTTGTATCCCATCACAGAAGAAGTGTTGAGCTTTGTGGAGCAGAGCATTGCGTATGCCGAGCAAAGGAACAAGAACCTGCCCAATATTCATGCGCGCACAAACAATAAAAAGAAAAACCCGAGCATCGAAAACTTTTGATCCTGGTCCGAATGGAAAAACTATTCTAGATCTATATCCTCCTATGGATGTAACAGATGTTAGCCACTACATGGTATAAACTGGGGTTAGCACAAATGTGGTTAAATTCGCTTAATTAAAGTTCTTCAACGTTACAAAAGATGGAAATGGCCGCTCAGGAGCTTGTTCCTGAACGGCCGTTTTCGTTTTTGGCTCTCATCCGGCACTCCTGGAAGCTCTTTGGCCTGCTTTATTACGCAAATCTACCGCAGGCAAGGCCGAAACGGCAGATCGCTCGAGAAGCTGAACCGCGCGATAGAGGTTGCACTCGCCCAAAGATATATGCGGACGCTGACGGATGAAGGAGAGGCGCTGATCCCTTTACTTCAGGATTATATCTCATTGCGGGAACCGGCAATCGGAGTATTTCAACCGCGATGTCGATTTCCATGGAAACCGTTATAAGACATTGCAGACATATTTACCGAAAGCTTGGAGTACGGAATCGGAAACAGCTTGCTGAACAATATTCCAACCGCGGTGAAGACAAGGAACCTTTCACGCTCCGGGAGACAAGTTCGGCCCGTTCATCCGCGAATTGAAAGGAAAGAACGAACAGCTTGAGACGGAGTTCAGGCGCAAAAACCGTATGGCTTCCCTTTGTGCTAAGCAAAGAAGATCCTCTGGTACTTGCCGTTTTAGCTTTCCCTTTTTAGCCGTGAAGAATCCGACAGCGGAAAAGCACTCGTCGGCTTGTATCTGGTAAGATTAATGGGACTTCAATCTGCAGCACTTTCAACGAGTCAGCACTACAATTTTTCCCGTCAATAAATAAAACCCTAGGTATCCAAAATTCTTTAACCTAGGGTTTACGTTTCATGTATGGTGCTGGTGAAGGGACTTGAACCCCCACTCCGTTGCCGGAAGCGGATTTTGAGTCCGCCGCGTCTGCCATTCCGCCACACCAGCTTTTAAAGAAAATGGCGTGCCCTAAGAGATTCGAACTCCTGACCTTTTGATTCGTAGTCAAACGCTCTATCCAGCTGAGCTAAGGGCACACAAGGATAAATGGAGGCGCCACCCAGATTCGAACTGGGGGTAAAGCTTTTGCAGAGCTCTGCCTTACCACTTGGCTATGGCGCCAAATAAAAATGGAGCGGAAGACGGGAATCGAACCCGCGACCCTCGCCTTGGCAAGGCGATGCTCTACCGCTGAGCCACTTCCGCAAAATGGCTGGGGATCTAGGATTCGAACCTAGGCATGACGGAGTCAAAGTCCGTTGCCTTACCGCTTGGCTAATCCCCAGTATCAAAAGATGGGGCGGTTGAAGGGAATTGAACCCTCGAATGTCGGAATCACAATCCGATGCGTTAACCACTTCGCCACAACCGCCATACAAGGCAACTGGCAGGGGCAGCAGGAATTGAACCCACACTAACGGTTTTGGAGACCGCTGTTCTACCTTTAAACTATGCCCCTAAGGGAACTGGTGGAGGATGATGGATTCGAACCACCGAACTCGTAAGAGAACAGATTTACAGTCTGCTGCGTTTGGCCACTTCGCTAATCCTCCACGATGGTGCCGGCGAGAGGACTTGAACCCCCAACCTACTGATTACAAGTCAGTTGCTCTACCAATTGAGCTACACCGGCGTATTCGATTTGTCTCATGGTGGCTCGGGACGGAATCGAACCGCCGACACGAGGATTTTCAGTCCTCTGCTCTACCAACTGAGCTACCGAGCCAAATAGGTGGCGGAGCTGACGGGATTCGAACCCGCGTTCTCCTGCGTGACAGGCAGGCATGTTAGGCCTCTACACCACAGCTCCGCAGCAGCGTTGCTCGGATCGCTCCGAATTTCATTTGGTTGCGGGGGCAGGATTTGAACCTGCGACCTTCGGGTTATGAGCCCGACGAGCTACCGGACTGCTCCACCCCGCGTCATTCTCAAGTGGTGGACGCTGACGGGATCGAACTCCCGACCCTCTGCTTGCAAGGCAGGCGCTCTCCCAGCTGAGCTAAGCGTCCATTACGACGACTCTATTATGATACCGTATAATCGCCGTTGATTTCAAGTTTTTTTTGAAATTTTTTTGGTGACCCGTAGGGGATTCGAACCCCTGTTACCTCCGTGAAAGGGAGGTGTCTTAACCCCTTGACCAACGGGCCACAACTGCAGCCTGACAATATGTCAGCCGGTTTGAGGAAACTGGCGGAGAGCGAGGGATTCGAACCCTCGATACGCGGTTAACGTATACACGATTTCCAATCGTGCTCCTTCGACCACTCGGACAGCTCTCCGTATGGCTCCCCGAACAGGACTCGAACCTGTGACAACTCGGTTAACAGCCGAGTGCTCTACCGACTGAGCTATCGGGGAACGTTAACTCGGGGCTTGCGCCCTGAAAACTGAATGCGAATGTCTGCGTCTAACCCTCTGCTTGTCATGCTTCTTAGGATAAGCCCTCGACCGATTAGTATTCGTCAGCTCCACGCATTGCTGCGCTTCCACCTCGAACCTATCGACCTGGTCGTCTTCCAGGGGT
>NZ_JBCNFP010000157.1:0-39731 GCF_050481165.1 Paenibacillus cisolokensis | reverse complement strand
GAAGCGCTGGAGCGGCTGCGCGGCTGGGAGCAGGCGGCGCGCTTCGCCGATCCGCTGCGATGGGACGGACCGTCCCATCGCCAATTGAGGGCGGCTGTGCGGCAGCTGTTCGCTTCGCCGTCCCGCAAGCGGCCAGCCGGCCGCAGCGGCCCCTATCGCGGTGCGTCTTCCGCCGCTTCTCCCGGCGGCGGACATGCCGGCGACTCCGGCGGCGCCGGTTCGGGCGGCGCATCGGATCGTTCGCGCGGTCCGTTCTAGCGCCGCCTAGATCGGTTGAGCAGGCCTTCCGAGAGGCGCGCGGCCCCGTTTCAGCGGCACGGATTGCAACGGAACCGCGGGAAAGAAATGGAGGGCCGTACCACCGCCCGAATGAAGCCGCAACATTGCCCGAACGATGACGTTCTTCGCTCGAATGGGACATTTTACCAGCCGAATGAAACCGTATCATCGCCCGAACGGCAATGCTCTCCGCTCGAATGGCCGTGCACGCGCCGAATGATCCGTTTCACCGTCCGAATAACCGTGCCGCTACCCGAATGGAACCGCAACCTCGCCGAACGGCGTCGCTCGCCGCCCGAATGGCCGTGCACGCGCCGAATGGTCCGTTTCACCATCCGAATCGAACCGCGCCAGCGCCCGAATGAGACGTTTTACCGCGTCCGAAATGGAACGTTTCGCCGCCCGGACGGGCGGCTTTGCCGTCTTCCGGACTTGCCTTGACTGGCCGGAACGCAGTTATATATAATGACTACATTAATCGAGGGAGGTTCGGAATGAACAAGCCGAATGAAATCATCGTAGTCCTCGACTTCGGGGGACAATACAACCAGCTGATTGCGAGACGCATTCGCGATCTGGGCGTATACAGCGAATTGCTGCCGTACAACACGCCGGTGGAGCGGATACGGGAACTTCAGCCGAAAGGCATCGTGTTCTCGGGAGGACCGGCCAGTGTTTATGCGGAGCAGTCGCCGCTCGTCGATCCGGCCGTTTACGAGTTGGGCGTGCCGATCCTCGGCATCTGCTACGGCATGCAGCTGATGGCGCATCAGTTAAAAGGGAAAGTGCAGCGTGCGGACAAGCGGGAATACGGCAAGGCGGAAATCGAATTTGTCGCCGGTTCCTGTTTCATCGAAGGGCTGGAACGCCGCCAGACGGTATGGATGAGCCATAGCGATCTGGTCGTGGAGCTGCCGGAGGGCTTCCGTGTCGAAGCGAGCACGGCCCATGCGCCGGTCGCGGCGATGAGCCATCCGGAACGCAAATTTTACGCCGTTCAGTTCCATCCGGAAGTGCGCCATACGGTTCACGGCAACGAAATGATCCGCAATTTCCTGTACAACATTTGCGGCTGCGAAGGCAACTGGAGTATGGAGACGTTTATCGAGGATACGGTGCGCGACATCCGCGAGCAGGTCGGCGACCGCAAAGTGCTGTGCGCGCTGTCGGGAGGCGTCGATTCGTCCGTCGTGGCGGTGCTGATCCACAAGGCGATCGGCGACCAATTGACGTGCATGTTCATCGACCACGGCCTGCTGCGCAAAGGCGAGGCGGAGTCGGTCATGGACACGTTCGCCGGCAAATTCGACATGCGCGTCATCAAGATCGACGCCAAGGAGCGGTTCCTCAGCAAGCTCAAGGGCGTAGAAGATCCGGAGAAAAAACGGAAAATTATCGGCAATGAATTTATTTATTTGTTCGACGAAGAATCGGCCAAGCTCGGCGAGTTCGATTTTCTGGCGCAAGGCACGCTGTATACGGACATTATCGAAAGCGGCACGGCGACGGCGCAGACGATCAAGTCCCATCACAACGTCGGCGGTTTGCCGGAAGACATGCGCTTTAAGCTGATCGAGCCGCTGAAGTCGCTGTTCAAGGACGAGGTGCGCAAAGTCGGCGAAGAATGCGGCTTGCCCGCCGAAATCGTTCACCGTCAGCCGTTCCCGGGACCGGGACTGGCGATCCGCGTGCTGGGCGAAGTGACGGAGGAGAAGCTGGCCATCGTTCGGGAATCCGACTACATTTTGCGTGAAGAAATTGCCAAGGCCGGGCTTGACCGGGAAATTTGGCAGTACTTTACGGCTCTGCCGAACATGAAGAGCGTCGGCGTCATGGGCGACGCGCGCACGTATTCGTATACGGTCGGCATTCGCGCTGTGACGTCGATCGACGGCATGACGGCCGACTGGGCCCGCATACCGTGGGATGTGCTGGAAAAAATTTCGAACCGCATCGTCAATGAGGTGGACAACGTCAACCGCGTCGTTTACGACATTACGTCGAAGCCGCCGGCGACGATCGAGTGGGAATGATTTTTCCGAACGTTTTTGGACAGAACTCCCTTTAATATTCATCTTTTCTATTGACAAACCGGTGACCGGGTCGATAGAATGATGAAGGACAACAAAATAACTTTTCGTATAATCTCAAGAATCGGCTTGAGAGTCTCTACAAGGTCACCGTAAATGATCTGGCTACGAAAAGCGAAGAAGAGCGTCTGTCCGCGCATTTGCGGACAAGCTCTTTGGCGTTTTACGGAACCTGGGAGACATGCTTTGACCGCATGGCTTCCGGGTTTTGTTGTTTTGCCGAATATAAAAAGGGAGGGTTTTGTCCGACATGGAACGTTTCTTTCGTCTGAAGGAACACGGGACAAATGTTAGAACGGAAATTATGGCGGGGCTGACGACGTTCATGACGATGGCCTACATTTTGGCGGTCAATCCGAACATTCTGAGCGCCGCTGATCTCAGCTGGAACTCGGTGTTTCTGGCGACGGCGCTGGCAGCGGGCATTTTTACGATCGCAATGGGATTGTTCGTCAATTTCCCGGTGGCGCTCGCGCCCGGCATGGGGCTTAACGCCTTCTTCGCCACGACCGTCATTACGTCGAAAGCGACCGATACCCCGATATCGGCGGAAATGGCGCTGACAGCCGTTTTCATCTCGGGTATCATCTTCATTATTCTGACGGTGACGCATGTTCGGCAAATGCTCATTACAGCCGTTCCGGACAGTCTCAAGCATGCCATTACGGTCGGCATCGGACTGTTCATTACGATTATCGGCGTGAAAAACAGCGGCATTTTGACCGTTTCCGTCGAGACGATGAAGGACGTTCCGGCCGGCACGTATACGAATCTGCTCGGCTTCGAATCGGTGTTCCATATGGGCTCTTTGAATACGCCCGACGTTTATTTGACGGTAATCGGCCTGCTGCTGATCGCCATTCTGATGGTGATGAAAGTGCCGGCCGCCATTCTGTTCGGCATTCTCGGCACGACGGTTATCGCCATTCTGACCGGTAATGTCGACGTGGCGAAATCGCTGGAAGGCGCCAGCTGGATGCCGAATTTCAGCGACCTCAATTTCGCGCATTTCGATTTTGCCGGGGTGTTCGAGGTCGGGCTGATCACGGTCATCCTCACCTTCACGTTCGTGGAACTGTTCGATACGTTCGGCACGCTGATCGGTACGGCCAACCGTGCCGGCATTATGAAAGATCCGGAAAAAGGCAAGAAGAAAGTCGGCGAAGCGATGCTCGTCGACGCGATCGGCGTCAGCGGCGGCGCAATGCTCGGCACGAGTACGGTAACGGCGTACATCGAGAGCTCCTCCGGCATCGCCCAGGGTGGACGTACCGGCCTGACGGCGGTTACGACCGGCGTATGCTTCCTGCTCGCTCTGTTCATCTCGCCGATCGTCGCGCTCATTCCGGGCTCGGCGACGGCAGCGGCGCTCATTATCGTCGGCGTGCTGATGATGCAGTCCGTGCGCGAGATCGACTTCTCGGATATGGTATATGCGATTCCGGCGTTTTTTACACTTGCTTTTATGCCGTTTACGTACAATATCGCCAACGGCATCTCGTTCGGCATCGTCTCGTATGTCGTGCTGGCGTTTATCGCCAATGTGAGCGGCCGCGGCAACCGGCAAGGCGGCTACAAAATTCATCCGCTTATGTGGATTCTGGCTGTCCTGATCGTGCTTCGCTATTTGCTCATGGGAGGCCATTGATTCCGCGGGCATGATCCAAGCCCTTTCCGCCAATTGCGGCGGGAAGGGCTTTTTTAAGATGCTTTGACGAAAGCTGCAAAAGTGCAGGAATTTTGGATCGAATAGATGGATATGGCGTGAAATTCTGCATAAATACAGTATTTTTGGGAATTTTCGCTTGGTTGGGGCTTGAACGGGTCAAAAAATTGTATAATCGCAACAATTTTTGCGTTTTGGTTACTTTACGCCCGAAAAAGCTGCATTTTTGCAGCATTGTACTTTTATTGGGTTTCTATCTTCCGGTTGACAGCCCGCGGGGCCGGAGTAAAGCAATTTCGGGACAAGAGGCCGTTTACATGGGGGTTGGCGCGAACGAATAAGCGCAGGGCTTGCCGCATGGCGGCGGTCAACCAGGCCCTGGAGGCTCGCAATTCGTCGCCCGGCGGTCGGGTAGGCGAGGGAGAATAGAGCCCTGGCCGCCATCGCGAAACCGGATCGTCCTTAGACAGGAACGAAGGAGTCGTTTTTATGCCCCGAATCAATTGCCCCGCACCATGTGTCCCCGCACCATGTGCCCCCGAAGCATGTGCCCCGAACCGTATGCCCCAAACCAAGTGTGCCGAACCATGTGCGCCGAACATTTCCACCGAACATTTTTCCATCATTTACAACCGGTTATCCCGTAACTCTCTTGCGACGCGATCCGTCTAATGTTCAAAAGACGAGCATTTTGATAAAAACGGCGAGAGAAAGCGGGGAAAAAACGATGCTCAGCAGGAGGCAACTGCAACTGATCTTCGGTTTATGTTTAATGATCCCGATCGTTGTGTTATGCGCGCTGCTGCTGTCGAAGGCGGCTTCGTTTGTGGCCGGGGCCGGTATCCCGTCGGGCGGATAACCGGGACGATGGCGAAGCGTACAAACTGCAGGAAAACGGGCTGCGCTGGGTGCAGGCCGTTTTTTTTTTTTTTTTTTGCTGCAAAGAGATCGGCATGGCACGTCAAAAAAACGAACTTTTACAAATGAAATCTTTAAAATGTTCGTATTTTGGTTGACACCGGTAGGGCGATCCGATAAACTAAATATGCCGGGATCGCCGTTTTGCGGCGGTTGGCGGCTCATACAGCCTCGTATATACTCGGGAATATGGCCCGAAAGTTTCTACCCGAAAACCTTAAATTTTCGGACTACGAGCGGTGTGAATGGACGAAAAGGAAAATAAGCAAAGCAGGTTGTCCTCGGCATGGGGCAGCCTTGTGTTGTCTTTGCCTGTCCTTTTTGGGCTTCGATCGCTTGTGTCCGCGGCAACATCATTTTGCTGGCGGGCTTTTTTCGTTTTTTGCGAAATATTAAAGGAAGTATAAGTTCATGATTATGTTCGCCATTTATTAAAGGCAAAGGTGGGTTAATCGCATGTCAGCGAAAGTGGGCGTCATCATGGGCAGCAAGTCGGACTGGGAGACGATGAAGGGAGCCTGCGACGTACTGGAAGAACTCGGCATTCCTTATGAGAAAAGGGTCGTATCGGCGCATCGGACGCCGGATTTGATGTTCGAATACGCGGAAACGGCGGCGTCCCGCGGGCTGAAGGCGATTATCGCCGGAGCCGGCGGCGCGGCGCATCTGCCCGGCATGGTTGCCGCCAAGACGGTCTTGCCGGTCATTGGCGTGCCCGTCAAATCGTCGAATTTGAACGGGCTCGATTCGCTGCTGTCGATTGTGCAGATGCCGGCCGGCGTCCCGGTCGCCACCGTGGCGATCGGCCATGCGGGCGCAGCCAATGCGGGACTGCTCGCGGCGCAGATCATCGGCGCGTTCGATCCGGAGGTGCGGGCGCGCGTCGAAGCGCGGCGCGAACGGATTCGCCGCGAAGTGATGGAAAGCGGGGAGACGTTGTGAACGAAACGGTATCCGGTGTTGCAGGCGCGGAAGCCACGGCTGACGAAGGGCGAGTCATTTTGCCGGGAAGCACCGTCGGCATTCTCGGCGGTGGGCAGCTCGGACGGATGCTGGCGCTCGCGGGTTCGGCGCTCGGCTACCGCTTTGTGACGCTCGATCCGACGCCGGACGCGCCTTGCGGCCAGGTGGCCCGTCAAATTACGGCCGCCTACGACGACCGCGAGGCGGCGCGCGAGCTGGCCGGTCAGGCGGACGTCATAACGTACGAGTTCGAGAACGTGGACGCGGGCGTCGCGGATATGCTGATGCGGGAATCGTACGTGCCGCAAGGAAGCCGGCTGCTCTATACGACGCAGCATCGGCTGCGCGAGAAGCGGGCGGTCGAGGCGGCCGGCGCGCGGGTGGCGCCCTATGCGGAAATCGGCAGCGAACGCGAGCTGCGCGAAGCGGCGGCCCGGTTCGGGCTGCCGTGCGTCCTGAAAACCGCCACAGGCGGTTATGACGGCAAGGGACAGTTCGTGATCCGGAGCGAGGAAGAAATTCCGGAGGCGTACAGGCTGCTCAGCCGCGCCGGAACGGAGCTGGTGCTCGAGCAGTTTGTTCGGTTCGAGAAGGAGCTGTCCGTCATCGCGGCGCGCAGCCCTCGGGGCGAAACGAGCGTGTTCCCGCCGGCGGAAAATATTCATGTGGACAATATTTTGCACTTGTCGATCGTCCCGGCGCGCATCGGCGGCGATGTCCGGCGGGAGGCCGAACGGCTGGCGCTGAGGATTGCCGAAGGGCTAGGCGTTATCGGGCTGATCGCCGTGGAGATGTTTCTGACGGCGGACGGGGAGCTGTTCGTCAACGAGCTGGCGCCGCGGCCGCACAACAGCGGCCATTACACGATGGAGGCTTGCCGGACGTCGCAGTTCGAGCAGCATGTGCGGGCGATCTGCAACCTGCCGCTCGGCGATACGTCGCTGCTTACGCCGGTTGTGATGGTCAATGTGCTCGGTGAGCATGTGGAGCCGCTGCTGGCGCGGATGGCGCGGCCGGACGAAACGGCGGCAAAACTCGGCGTCGCGCCGAAGGTGCATTTGTACGGCAAGCGCGAGGCCAAGAGCAAGCGGAAGATGGGACATATAAACGTACTCGCGCCCGATGTGGACGCGGCGTTAAAATGGATAGCGGAAACTACAATCTGGAAGGTGTGAGCTAGCTCGATGTTGGAACGTTACAGCAGACCGGAAATGCGGGCAATCTGGACGGAGGAAAATAAGTTCAAGGCGTGGCTGGAGGTTGAATTGTGCGCCTGCGAGGCATGGGCGGAGCTGAATGTCATTCCGCGCGAGGACGTGGAGGCGCTGCGCCGGAACGCCGGCTTTGACATCAAGCGGATTTACGAAATCGAGCAGGAAACGCGGCATGACGTCATCGCCTTTACGCGGGCGGTCTCCGAGACGCTCGGTCCGGAGCGCAAATGGGTGCATTACGGGCTGACTTCGACCGATGTCGTCGACACGGCGCTCGGCTACCTGCTGCGGCAGGCTAACGAGATTTTGGAGCGGGACATCGTAAACTTCATCGATATTTTGCGGAACCAGGCGATTAAGTACAAAGATACGCCGATGATGGGACGGACGCACGGCGTTCATGCCGAGCCGACGACGTTCGGGCTGAAGCTGGCGCTGTGGTACGAGGAGATGAAGCGGAATCTGGAGCGGTTCCGGCATGCGGCCAATGGCGTGCAGTTCGGGAAAATTTCAGGGGCGGTCGGCACATACGCCAACATCGATCCGTTCGTCGAGCAATTCGTGTGCCGCAAGCTCGGCATAACGCCGGCGCCGATCTCGACGCAGACGCTGCAGCGCGACCGGCATGCGGAATATATGGCGACGCTGGCGCTGATCGCAACTTCGCTCGACAAGTTCGCGACGGAAATCCGGGCGCTTCAGAAGAGCGAGTTCCGCGAAGTCGAGGAGCCGTTCGCGAAAGGGCAGAAAGGCTCGTCGGCGATGCCGCATAAGCGCAATCCGATCGGCTGCGAAAATATTTCCGGCCTCGCGCGCGTCCTTCGCGGCCATATGATTTCGGCGTACGAGAACGTGCCGCTCTGGCATGAGCGGGATATCAGCCACTCGTCGGTCGAGCGCGTCATTTTGCCGGATGCGACGATGCTGTTGAACTACATGTTGAACCGGCTCGGCAACATTATCCGCAATTTGACGGTATTCCCGGAAAATATGAAGCGCAACATGCAGCGCACGTACGGCGTGCCGTTCTCGGGCCGCGTCATGACGAAACTGATCGACAAAGGATTGAGCCGCGAGCAGGCATACGATACGGTTCAGCCGCGCGCGATGCAGGCATGGGAGGAGCAGCGGCAATTCCGCGATATCATCATGGAAACGCCGGAAATTACGAAACATCTGACGCAAGAGGAAATCGACGACTGCTTCGATCCGGCATGGCATCTGAAGCATGTGGATACGATATTCCGCCGGCTCGGGCTGATCGAAGGATAGGAGGCGAAGCGCGAAATGAGTGCCCAAGCGTTGGCGACCGCCGCAGACCTCGTACAAGCGCCGCTCGTCTATAAAGGCAAAGTGCGCGAACTGTACGATCTCGGAGAGCATTATCTGATCGTTGTCACCGACCGCATTTCCGCGTTCGATTATGTGCTGGAGCCTCCGGTGCCGGACAAGGGCAATGTGCTGAATCGGCTGAGCGCGTTCTGGTTCGGGAAGACGGCGGAGCTGCAGCCGAATCATGTCGTCCATACGGACGCGCCGCGGCTCGGGGACGTGCTGAAATCGCCGGAGCTGATGAAAAACCGCATTATGGTGGCGAAGAAAGCCGAACGGATCGACGTCGAATGCGTCGTGCGGGGCTATATCACCGGCGGGGGCTGGAGACAATACCAGAAAACGTCGGCGATTAACGGTCTGCGGCTGCCGGCGGGGCTGCGCAAAAACGAGCGGCTGCCCGAGCCGCTGTTTACGCCTGCTGCGAAAAACGACGTCGGCCATGACGAGGACATCTCGTATGAGCGGCTTGTGGAGAAGGTCGGCAGTGAATTGGCCGGCCAGCTGCGCGAGCGAAGTTTGAAGCTGTACGAATATGCCCGGGATTACTGCGCGGAGCGCGGCATCATATTGGCCGACTGCAAATTCGAGTTTGGATTGATAGACGGAGAAATCGTACTCATCGATGAAATTTTTACCCCCGATGCCTCGCGTTTCTGGGCGGAAGACAAATATGCGCTCGATATCGAAATCGACAGCATGGACAAGGAACCGGTGCGCGCCTACCTGGCCGCTTCGGACTGGGACAAAAACAGCAAGCCGGCGCCTCTGCCGGACAGCGTCGTGGCCGAGACGACCCGCCGTTACCGGGACATCTACCGGCGATTGACCGGAAGCGAGCTGGATTGACGACCCGGCGCGTAAACGCAGCAAAGGAACCGGATTGACACCCCGACGCGGTAACCGCCGATTCGATCAGGGTCGGCAACCGTCATTCGCGCTTCATCGAACATAATGGGAGGTATCGCAATGAAAGCAACAGTTTATGTGACGATTAAACAAAACGTGCTCGATCCGCAAGGTACGGCCGTGCAGGGAGCGCTTCATTCCATGGGCTTCGGCGAGGTGGGCAGCGTGCGGATCGGCAAATATATGGAGCTTGAACTGGATACGTCCGACCGCGAGGAAGCGCAGGCGCGTGTGAAGGAAATGTGCGAAAAGCTGCTCGCCAATACCGTCATCGAAGATTACCGGTTCGAATTGGAGGGCTGACCGATGAAATTTGCGGTGCTTGTGTTCCCCGGCTCGAACTGCGACATCGACTGCTACAAAGCGGTTGAGGACACGATCGGCCAGAAAGCCGACTACGTCTGGCATACGGCAACCGATCTGTCCGGCTATGACGCCATTCTCGTGCCCGGCGGTTTTTCATATGGCGACTACTTGCGTTGCGGCGCCATCGCCCGTTTCGCGCCGGTGATGAACGCGGTCAGGGAGGCGGCGGAGGCCGGCAAGTACGTGCTCGGCATTTGCAACGGATTCCAGATTTTAACCGAGGCGGGGCTGCTGCCCGGCGCGCTCAGGCGCAACCGCAATCTTAAATTTATTTGCCGCCAGGCGCCGCTTGAGGTTGTTAATAACCGCACGCCTTTCACCAATCAATACGCATCAGGCGAAGTGATCCGTATTCCGATCGCGCATGGCGAAGGCAACTATTACTGCGACGAGGAAACGCTGGAACGGCTGAAGGCGAACAACCAGATCGTGTTCCGCTACGCGAACGGCGACAACCCGAACGGCTCCGTGTACGATATCGCGGGCATCTGCAACGAGCAAGGCAATGTGGTGGGGATGATGCCTCACCCGGAGCGCGCGGTCGATCAATTGCTCGGTTCGGAGGACGGCAAGCGCATGTTCACATCGATTCTGAGTGCATGGAGGGAACGGCATGGCGCAGCAGTTAACGGCTAAGGAGCCGACGGCGGAACAAATCGCGGAACAGAAAATATACAAGCAGATGGGCGTTACCGACTACGAGTACGAGCTGATCTGCGGATTTCTCGGCCGCAAGCCGAACTACACGGAAATCGGCGTATTCAGCGTCATGTGGTCGGAGCACTGCTCGTACAAAAATTCCAAGCCGATTTTGAAGAAGTTCCCGGTCACCGGTCCGAAGGTGCTGATGGGACCGGGCGAGGGCGCCGGCATCGTCGATATCGGCGACAATCAGGCGGTCGTGTTCAAGATCGAATCGCACAATCACCCGTCGGCGATCGAGCCGTATCAGGGCGCGGCAACAGGCGTCGGCGGCATCATCCGCGATATTTTCTCGATGGGCGCGCGGCCGGTGGCGCTGCTCAATTCGCTGCGCTTCGGACGGCTCGAGAACGAGCGCGTCAAATATTTGTTCGAGCACGTCGTCAGCGGCATCGCCGGTTACGGCAACTGCATCGGCATTCCGACGGTTGCGGGCGAGGTCATGTTCGATGAAAGCTACGAGGGCAATCCGCTCGTCAACGCGATGTGCGTCGGTCTGATCGACCACGACCGCATTCAGCGCGGCGTCGCCAAAGGGGTCGGCAACCCGGTCTTTTATGTCGGTCCGCCGACGGGTCGGGACGGCATCCACGGCGCGACATTCGCTTCCGAGGAGCTGACGGAGGAATCGGAAGCGAAGCGTCCGGCCGTGCAGGTCGGCGATCCGTTCATGGAGAAGCTCGTTATGGAAGCGACGCTGGAGCTGATCGAATCCGGCATCGTGCTCGGCATTCAGGATATGGGCGCGGCGGGGCTGACCTGTTCCAGCGCGGAGATGGCGTCGAAAGCCGGAAATGGCCTGGAATTGTACCTCGACGAGGTGCCGCAGCGCGAGAAGGGGATGACCCCGTACGAGATGATGCTGTCCGAATCCCAGGAGCGGATGCTGTTCGTGATCGAGCCGCAGCACGAAGCGCAAGCGCGGGAAATTTTCGAACGGTGGGGCGTGCTGTGCGTGAAGGTCGGCAAAGTAACCGACGACGGCAGGCTGCGTCTGTTCCATCAGGGCGAAGTCGTCGCCGACATGCCGGTCAAGGCGCTCGTCGACGAATGTCCGGTTTACAACAAGCCTTCGAAAGAGCCGGCGTACTATGCGGAGCAGGCGAAGATCGATACGTCGGCTTATCCGGAAGTGACGGATTTGAACGATGCGCTGCGCAAAGTTCTCGCCTCGCCGACTGTGGCAAGCAAAGAATGGGTATATAATCAGTATGATTATATGGTGCGAACGAGCACGGCGGTGCAGCCGGGTTCCGATGCGGCGGTCGTGACGATCCGCGGCACGCGCAAGGCGCTGGCAATGACGACAGATTGCAACGGACGGTACGTCTATCTCGATCCGGAGGTCGGCGGGCGGATCGCCGTCGCCGAAGCGGCGCGCAATATCGTCTGCTCGGGCGCCGAGCCGCTTGCAATTACCGACAATCTGAACTTCGGCAATCCGGAGAAGCCGGAAGTGTTCTGGCAGCTCGAGAAGGCGGCCGACGGAATATCCGAAGCGTGCCGCACGCTGGAGACGCCGGTTATCGGCGGCAATGTGAGCCTGTACAACGAGAACGCGAAAGGCGCGATCTATCCGACGCCGGTCATCGGGATGGTCGGTCTCGTAACCGATATCGACCATATTACGACGCAAGGATTCAAGCGCGAAGGCGACGTCATCGTGCTTGTCGGCGAGACGAAGGCGGAGCTGGGCGGCAGCGAGTTTCAATATGTCGTGCACGGCAAGACGGAAGGGCGGCCGCCGGCCATCGATCTGGCGGTCGAGAAGAAGACGCTGGACGCGGTGCTGGCGGCGATTCGCCAGGGGCTCGTCGCTTCGGCGCACGACTTGTCCGAGGGCGGCCTCGCGGTCGCTTTGGCGGAATCGTGCATCAGCGGCGGCAAGGGAGCCGCAGTCCGCATCGCGACCGAACTGCGGCCCGACGTGGCGCTGTTCAGCGAATCGCAGTCGCGCATTCTGCTTTCGGTGGGTCCGGAGCATGCCGCTGCGTTGACGGCGCTGCTGGCGGAACGGGGCGTGCCCCATGCGATCATCGGAGAAGTGAAAGGAAGCAGCCTGACCATCGACGTAAATGGAAAGACGGGCGTTGACGCGCCGATCGAACAACTGGAGAAGGTCTGGAAGGATGCGATTCCATGTCTGATGCAATAAGCGTCGGCCGGCCCCGGTTATGGACCGGGAACCATTATAATGAAGGAATCGGACGCGACGATATATTCGACAAGTTGCGGGAAGAGTGCGGAGTATTCGGCGTGTTTGGCATTCCGAACGCGGCCAGTCTGTCGTACTACGGCTTGCACGCCCTGCAGCACCGCGGCGAGGAAAGCGCAGGCATCAGTACGGTCGACAGCGGCAGCGGCCGACTTGTGTACCATCGCGGGATGGGGCTCGTCAAGGAAGTGTTCGACCAGAACACGCTGGAGTCGCTCGTCGGCGACCGCGCGATCGGCCATGTGCGCTATTCGACGTCCGGCGAGAGCCGGCTCGCGAACGCTCAGCCGCTTATTTTCAAATACCGGGACGGCGATCTGGCGGTGGCGACGAACGGCAACATCGTGAATGCGCCGTCGATCCGCCGCGAGCTGGAGCGGCAAGGTTCCATCTTCCAGACGACGAGCGATACGGAAGTGATCGCTCACCTGATCGCCCGCTCCGACAAAGATTTCGTCGAAGCGACGAAGGATGCGCTGCAGCGGCTGATCGGCGGTTTCGCCTTCCTGATCATGACGAACGACAAGCTGCTTGTCGCATCCGATCCGAACGGCTTGCGGCCGCTTGTGATGGGCCGGCTCGGCGGCGGCTTCATATTCGCATCCGAAACCTGCGCGCTGGAGACGATCGGCGCGGAATACGAGCGCGACGTGCAGCCCGGCGAGCTGCTTGTGCTGGACGGCGACGGTCTGCGGACGGAGCGGTTCGAGCCGGCCGGCCGCCGCGCGGCGTGCGCGATGGAATATATTTATTTCGCGCGCCCGGACAGCGATATTAACGGCGTTAATATTCATTCCGCCCGCAAGCGGATGGGACGCCGGCTCGCGATCGAGTCGTTCGTCGACGCGGACGTCGTCACCGGCGTGCCGGATTCGAGCATATCGGCGGCTATCGGCTATGCGGAACAGACCGGCATCCCTTACGAGCTCGGGCTGATCAAAAACAAATATACGGGCCGCACGTTCATTCAGCCTTCTCAGGAGCTGCGGGAGAAGGGCGTCAAGATGAAGCTGTCGGCCGTGCGCAAAGTTGTCGAAGGCAAGCGCGTCGTCATGATCGACGATTCGATCGTGCGCGGCACGACAAGCCTTCGCATCGTCAACATGCTGCGCGAGGCGGGGGCGAGCGAGGTGCATGTCCGAATTACGTCGCCGCCGTTCGCGAATCCATGCTACTACGGCATCGATACGCCGGATCGCCGCGAGCTGATCGCATCGTCCAAGACGGTCGAGGAGATCCGGAAGGCGATCAATGCGGATTCCCTCTATTTTCTGAGCGAGGAAGGCTTGATCGAAGCCGTCGGCGCAGGCCAGGGGCTGTACAGCGGCGGCATGTGCCTCGCTTGTTTCAACAACGATTATCCGACGCCGGTGAACGCGGAGTCGGACAAAAGCTGCAGCTGCTAGCGCGTGAAGGGAGCGCAAAGCGGCGCCCGGCCGTGATGGCGCGGCATGGAAACAGATCGAGGGGGAGTGACGGACTGTGTCTGAGGCTTACAAACAAGCCGGAGTGGATATCGCGGCCGGCAACGAAGCGGTCGAGCGGATGAAGAAGCATGTCAGCCGGACGTTCCGGCCGGAAGTGCTGACGGGGCTGGGCGGATTCGGCGCCCTGTTCGGCCTGGACAAGGACAAATACGAGGAGCCGGTGCTCGTCTCCGGTACGGACGGGGTCGGAACGAAGCTGAAGCTGGCGTTCGAGCTGGACCGTCACGATACGATCGGCATCGACGCGGTGGCGATGTGCGTCAACGATGTCGTCGTACAGGGGGCGGAGCCGCTCTTCTTCCTGGATTATCTGGCCTGCGGCAAAGTCGTGCCGGAGAAAATCGAGGCGATCGTCAAAGGCGTCTCCGACGGTTGCGTGCAGGCGGGGTGCTCGCTGATCGGCGGGGAGACGGCGGAAATGCCGGGCATGTACGACGAGAACGAGTACGATATTGCCGGGTTTACGGTCGGCATCGTCGACAAGAAGCGAATCATCGACGGCTCGTCGATCGCGCCCGGAGATGCGGTGATCGGCCTCGCCTCAAGCGGCGTGCACAGCAACGGCTTCTCGCTCGTGCGCCGCGTCCTGCTGGAGAAGGCCGGCTACCGGCTGGACCAGGAACTGGAGGAGCTCGGCGGCGCCCGCCTTGGCGATACGCTGCTGGAACCGACGAAAATTTACGTCAAACCGGCGCTTGAACTTATCCGCCGCGTGCAGGTGAAAGGGATGGCGCATATTACAGGCGGCGGCTTTATCGAAAATATTCCGCGCATTTTGCCCGAGGGCGTCAACGTGAACGTGGAAGTCGGCTCGTGGCCGGTCCAACCCGTATTCCGGCTGATCCAGGAGAAAGGCGGAATTTCCAACCGCGACATGTTCACGACATTCAACATGGGCATCGGCCTCGTAATCGTCGTGCCCGCGCAACAGGCGGATGAAGCGCTGCGCGCCGCCAAGGAACTGGGCGAGGAAGCGTATCGGATCGGCACGGTCACGGCAGGCAGCCGGATCGTGACGTTTGCGGGAGCGGAGGTCTGATGGCGGCATTGCGCATCGCGGTTTTCGCATCCGGGAACGGCTCCAATTTCCAGGCGATCGCGGACGCGGTGCGGGAAGGGAAGCTTGATGCCTCGATCGAGCTTCTTGTTTGCGATAAGCCGGGCGCTCCGGTGACGGAGCGCGCGCAGCGCGAAGGCGTGGAAACGTGGCTGTTTACGCCGAAATCGTATCCTTCCCGAGAAGCGTATGAAGCGGACATTTTGGCCGAGCTTCGGCGGCGGAACGTCGAGCTTGTCGTGCTTGCCGGCTATATGCGGATCATTACGCCGGTACTGGTCGAGCCCTATTACGGGCGGATGATCAACATCCATCCGTCGCTGTTGCCCGCTTTTCCCGGTATCGGGGGCATTCGCCAGGCGCTCGAATACGGCGTCAAAATTACCGGCGTAACGGTCCATTTCGTGGACGGCGGCATGGATACAGGTCCGATCATCGCCCAGCGGGCGGTCGAAGTGCTCGACGGCGACACGGAGGAGACGCTGGCCGAACGCATCCATAAGGCGGAACGGGAACTGCTGCCGCGTGTCGTGCAATTCATCGCGGAAGGTCGGGTCGAGCTGAACGGCAGGCATGCCTCCATTCGGCAGTGATGTCAGGCTGGACGGCAATGTTTAAATTCGAATTTTCAGGGAGGTACTTGCATTGGCAAAGCGCAGAGCGCTGATCAGCGTGTCGGACAAGACGGGGATAGTAGATTTTGCCCGCGAATTGGCAGGTTTGGGCGTGGAAATCATTTCGACCGGGGGAACGGCGAGCCTGCTGGAGCGCGAAGGCATTCCGGTTATCGGCATTTCGGACGTCACCGGGTTTCCGGAAATTTTGGACGGCCGCGTCAAAACGTTGCACCCCGCCGTACACAGCGGCTTGCTGGCGATCCGCGACAACGAGGAGCATCGGCGGACGATGGAGGAGCTCGGACTCGGCTATATTGATTTCGTTATCGTCAACTTGTACCCGTTCCAGCAAACGATCGCGAAGCCTGACGTCGGGTACGAGGAAGCCGTCGAAAATATCGATATCGGCGGTCCGACCATGCTTCGTTCGGCGGCCAAAAATCACGCGTTCGTAACCGTCGTCGTCGATGCCGCCGATTACGCCGGGGTGCTGCAGGAAATCAAGGAAGGCGGCGACACGACGCTCGAAACCCGCAAGCGGCTGGCCGCGAAGGTGTTCCGCCATACGGCCGCCTACGACGCGCTGATCGGCGACTATCTGTCCCAGCAGGCGGGCGAGCAGCTGCCGGAGCGTTTCACGGTAACGTACGAGAAAATTCAGGATCTCCGTTACGGCGAAAATCCGCATCAGCGCGCGGCGTTCTATCGCAAGCCGCTTGCCGGGAAGGGCGATTTGACGACAGCCGAGCAGCTGCACGGCAAAGAACTGTCCTACAATAATATTAACGACGCCAACGCGGCGCTCGCGATCGTGAAGGAATTCGACGAACCGGCCGTCGCGGCGGTCAAGCATATGAATCCGTGCGGCGTTGGGATCGGCACGACCGTGGCGGAAGCGTACCGGAAAGCGTACGAGTCGGACCCGACCTCGATCTTCGGCGGCATCGTCGCCGCCAACCGCACGGTCGATGCGGAGACGGCCGGCATGCTGAGCGAGCTGTTCCTGGAAATCGTGCTGGCGCCCGACTTTACGCCGGAAGCGCTCGACATTCTGACTCGGAAGAAAAATATTCGGCTGTTGAAGCTGGGCGAATGGTCGCGCGCGGCGGAGCGCAAGCCGGAATGGCTCGTGACGTCCGTCGCCGGCGGCATGCTTGTACAGGAAAGCGACGTATTGAGCGTCGAGGCGTCGGAACTGAAGGTTGTCACCGACCGTCAGCCGACCGAGGAGGAACTGAAGCAGCTGCTGTTCGGCTGGAAAATCGTCAAGCATGTGAAGTCGAACGCCATCGTGCTTGCCAAGGACAACATGACGATCGGCGTCGGGGCCGGCCAGATGAATCGTGTCGGCGCGGCGCGCATCGCGGTCGAGCAAGCGGGGGATAAGGCGCGCGGCGCGGTGCTGGCGTCCGACGCTTTCTTCCCGATGGGCGATACGGTGGAGCTGGCGGCGAAAGCGGGAATTACCGCAATCATCCAGCCGGGCGGCTCGATCCGCGACGAGGAGTCGATTGCCGCTGCGAACGCGAACGGCATCGCCATGGTCTTTAGCGGGGTTCGCCACTTCAAGCATTGATAAGAAGAACGTGTCCGAGTAAAGAGAGAGAGAACCTGATTAAGGAAAGAGCGGATTGCTTGAGAAAAGGGACGGATTGGTTCAAGGGAGATAGAAGGAGCCGATTGGCCGCTTGGATAAAGGAAGAGAGAAATAAGGGACGGAAAAAGGAAGAACAGATAAGGAAGAACGGATAAGGAAGAACGGATAAAGGAAGTACGTGAGGAGGAAAACGGACTCGTGCGAGTTATGGTTATCGGCGGGGGCGGGCGTGAGCACGCCATCGTCTGGGCGCTCAAGAAGAGCGATAAGGTGAAGGAAATCTATTGCGCGCCGGGCAATGCCGGCATTGCGTCGCTGGCCGAATGCGTGCCGATCGGCGTCGACCGCTTCGACGAGTTGATCCGCTTCGCAAAGGAAATTCCGATCGATCTGGTTGTCGTAGGGCCCGACGATCCGCTGGCGGACGGCATCGTCGACGCGTTCGAAGCGGAGAACATCCCGATATACGGTCCGCGCCGCAACGCGGCGGAAATCGAAGGCAGCAAAATCTTCATGAAGCATCTGCTGAAAAAATACGGCATTCCGACCGCCCAATACGAGACATTCACCGATTATGAGCAGGCGCTGGCCTACTTGCGCGGACAATCCGCTCCGATCGTGATCAAGGCCGACGGTCTGGCCGCCGGCAAAGGGGTAACCGTCGCATCGACGATGGAAGAAGCGGAGAAGGCGCTTCACGACATGATGGTCGCCAAAGTATTCGGCGAGTCCGGCAACCGCGTCGTGATCGAGGAGTTTCTGGAAGGGCAGGAGATGTCCATCCTGTCGTTCGTCGACGGCGAGATTGTGCGTCCGATGCCGGCGGCGCAGGATCACAAGCCGGTATTCGACGGCGACAAGGGACCGAACACGGGCGGCATGGGCACCTATTCGCCGCTGCCGCATATTCCGCAGTCCATTGTGGACGAGGCGGTCGAACGGATTATCAAGCCGACGGCGAAGGCGCTGGTCAGCGAAGGGCGCCCGTTCCGGGGCGTGCTGTTCGCCGGACTGATGATTACGAAGGACGGGCCGAAGACGATCGAGTTCAACGCCCGCATGGGCGACCCGGAGGCGCAGGTCGTATTGCCCCGCCTGGAGACCGATCTGGTCGACATTATTCTGGCATCGCTGAACGGACGGCTGGGTGAGCTCGACATTCGCTGGAGCGGCGAAGCAGCGGTATGCGTCATTCTCGCTTCCGAAGGTTATCCCGGCTCCTACCCGAAAGGCCGGGAGATCGAAGGTCTGGCCGATGCGGAAGCGCAAGGCGCACTCATCTTTCATGCCGGTACGGCGAGCCGTGACGGCGCAATCGTGACGAACGGCGGCCGGGTGCTCGGCGTCGTCGGCCGCGGCCGCGGCATCGCCGAAGCGCGAAGCCGCGCTTACGAAGCGGCGGACGCCATCCGTTTCGAGGGCAAACATTATCGCACCGACATCGCCGCAAAGGCGCTGCGCGGCTGACAGGTATCGTATCAACCGCTATCCGAACGATTCGGATAGCGGTTTTTAATTGCGCATTGATCGAAAAGAGCGTTCTGCTTTATCATAGAAGTGACATTTTTCTACGTTTGTCCAACGACTGTCCTTGCCGGAAGATCTTCGGTTTCGCTGTCTGCGCTAGCTGGGCCCGATGGGGGACTTGTCCGCAAAATATATCGCAATTACTCGAAAGGTGTAACGGAATTGTAACTCCTTCCTATCCTTGTTCCGGTATGATGAAACCAGGAGAAGGCTATGGGGAGAGAGGAAAACATGACGGAAGAATGGAATTGCGCCCCCCGATGGCGGATATTTGCTCCGACGTTGCTTGCGGCGACGCTGATGCTTGGCGGATGCGGCAGCGGGAAAACGGCCGGATTGCTGGCGCCGGGTCCGCGCGCTATCGGAGCTATGGATGGCGGGAAAGGGAACGACAGCGTAAACGAACCTGTTGGGAAGAACGGCGCGGGGACGGCGGGAGACGAGCTCGGGCCGGACACCCGGGTTGCAGGCTTACAATGGAACGCCGATCGATCGGCGGCCGCCCGGCCCGGAACGGATGGACGCGCATCAACGAACGGAACGCCTCCTTCCGGCAGGCTGGCGAAGCCCGATGAGAAGCCGCCGGAATCGGTCAAGCCGGCAAAGGGCGAGAAGACGGTGGCGCTTACGTTCGATGACGGACCGGATGCGAAGTATACTCCCGCCATTTTGGATATATTGCAAAAATATAATGTGAAAGCGACCTTCTTCCTGGTCGGCACGCAGGTGAAGAAACATCCGGAAATTGTTCAACGCATTGTGGACGAAGGCCACAGAATCGGAAATCATACGTTCGATCATAAAGATTTGACCAACCTGAGCAAAGTGCAGATCAGGGAAGAAATTGCCAAAAACGACGAACTGATTCGCGGCGCCGTCGGCTTCACACCCGAACTCGTTCGCGCCCCGTACGGGGCGGTGGATGACCGGGTCAAGCAGATCGTCAAGGAAAACGGCCGCAAGCTGGTCGGCTGGAATGTCGACACGGAGGACTGGGCGGGCAGGTCCGTAACCCGGATGCGCAATAATGTCAAGGCGAATACGAAAGACGGGAGCATTATTCTGATGCATTCGTTCGGCGGAAAAAATGTCGCCAATACGGTCAAACTGCTGCCGCTCGTCATCCATGATTTGAAAAAACGGGGATTCGTATTCGTCCTTGTCGAATAAATGCCGGCAGCCGCCAACACGCAGGCTACCGTCCGTTCTATTGGGAATCGTCGCCGCTACGAGCAGTCTGGAGGTGCATATGAGCAGTCAACCGGAATTTTCAACCCCGAATTCGACCGCTTCGCCGCCCGGCGGTTTACCCGATCCAAGCAGCCGTATCCGCAGCTCCGCCGGGCTTTACCGCTCCGCGCGCATAAGGAGTGTGTTCGTCCGGAAGGGCGTCTGCGCTGTCTTGCTGACGGTTCTGATCTTGCTGACGGGATGCGACTATACTTCGGCGCCGGCTGATTTGCTGCAGGCGCCGGCGATGGCGCCGGACAAGCAGCAGCTGGCGGAAGCGGTAGCCGCAGCGCTTCCCGCGCACAGCAAGCTGACGCTGCCGTATGCGGACGATCGGCTGGAAGCGATCCGCCGCATCGACCTGGACGGGGACGGCGTGGAAGAAGCGATTGTGACGTACCTGAACGAATTCAGTACGCCGGAGCTGCTTATTATGAAGCAATCGAATAACGGTTCGGGGTGGACAGCCTGGGCCGTCATAAACGAGCCGCTTGTTACCGGGCTGATATGGCTTCGCATCGCCGATCTGAACGACGACGGCCGGAAGGAGATCTTGGTCGGCTGGTCCCGTTCGACGGGCGAAGCGAAGCTGCTGGCCGTTTACCGGCTTGACGAGGGGCAACTGAACCGGGACAATGAAGGAATTCCGGTGCTTCAGTCTGTCAGCGGGCTGGATTACGCGGCTGCGGCTGTAGGTGACGCCGACGGCGACGGCTTCGTGGAGACGGCCGTCGTGACGGCGAATGCCAATACGCAGGAGCAGCTGTTGACCGTTTACAAATATCGCGGCGGCAAGCTGCAGCCATTCTCCCGGCTTCCGCTGTTCAACGGCGTGAACGGTTATCACAGGCTTGCGGTCGGCAAGGTGGCGCCCGATCGGTACGGCATCGTCGCGGAAGGCTCGGTTGGCGCGCATTCCTGGTATACGTCGCTTATCGGGTGGAAGGACGGACGGCTGGTGCAGATATATCCCGCTCCGAGGGAATGGGAGACCGCCTTCAATCCGTACGGCGTTCGCAGCAGCGACCGCAACGGCGACGGCATTATCGAACTGCAGCGGTTGAAGGCGGCGCCGGGTCAGAACGCCTCGATGGCGGAAACGTATTTTATAAGCGAATGGCTGCAGTGGACCGGGGACGAAGACCAGCCGTTTCAATTGGTGGCCGAAGAATATACGGATTATAATTACGGCTTTTCCATCCGCATTCCAAACCGATGGCATAACAGCTATACGATCAGCCGCCCGGCCGAAACGCAGCCGTACGGCCTGGCGTCGTTCGATTACCATAATCCCGAGACGGGCGCGCAGGCGACATGGTGGACGCTGTATGCGATACCGGGCGAGAATTATGCCGATATCGAGGAGGAATGGCAGCAAAACTCGCGCCATTACCTGTTTTTACGGGAAGCGGGCGGCATCGTGTATGCCGCGCTGTTCGCGGGAGAACCGCCGGAGCATTGGTCCGACGAGGAGAAAGAAGCTTACCGGGCGCTAATTCCGGACAAGGAGCAGCTGCGCTCCATGTTCCGTCTCGAGCTTGCCGAGCAATAGAAAGGAAGTGCCGACGTGAACGTGCTGCTGCTGGAAGACGAGGAAGCGATTCGCGGATTTGTCCGCATCAATCTGAAACGGAACGATATGAATGTAGTCGAAGCGGAGAACGGGGAAGACGCGCTGGCTTTGGCGAAAACGTCGGGTCCGTTCGACATCGCGATCATCGATGTGATGCTCCCGACGATAGACGGTTTCGAGGTGTGCCGGCGGCTTCGGGAAGCCTATCCTCGTATGGGGATTATTATGCTGACCGCCAAATCGCAGGAGGAGGATAAAATCCGCGGTCTGGAGCTGGGTGCGGACGATTACGTGCAAAAGCCGTTCAGCCCGGGCGAACTGATCGCGAGAATGAAATCGCTCTACCGCCGAATGCACCCGGCGCCGGAGGGCGCCTCCGGGCGGTCTGAAGAAGAAGCCCGATCCGGGGCGGACACCGCGAACGTCGGCGGCGGACCGACCGGCCATGAACGGAAGGACGGGCTTCCCGCTGTCGCCGTCTTCGCGTCTGCGGCAGGTGCCGGTTCGCATGGCTACGAAGCTGCGGCTTCCGCCGTTCCGATGCAGCAGCCGGATTGCGGTAGCATTATTTGGGGACCGTTTCGGCTGTCGGTTCAGGAACGCCGGTTGTGGAAGAATGGCGTGGAAATTGTGCTGACCCCGACAGAGTGGGCGCTTGTGAAGCTGCTCATGGAGCGGGGAGGCGAAAGCGTCGGGCGGGACGAAATTTTGTCGAAGGTATGGGGGCGATATTTCGTCGGCGATCTGAAAATTGTTGACGTCAATATTCGCCGTATCCGCCAAAAGCTGGAGGATGTTCCTTCCGAGCCGGTCTACATTGAAACGATCTGGGGATTCGGGTATCGTTTCAATCGGAGCGATTCGTCATGAGAAGTCTGAGAACAAGAATCGTATGGAGTTACCTTCTGCTCGTCATATTGGTCGTATTCGTCCTCGGCGGGCTGTTTATGACGCTTATTTATCAGTATTACTACGGCAGCGCCGCCAGCGCCATGCGGGACAAAGCGGAGTCCGATTTGCAGGCGCACGGCCGCTCGCTGGCGGCAAGCTATACGATGCGGAACAAAGCCGATTACGTGCTGCAGCATATGGCCAAAGTGCATCCGCAAATTCAGCTGCTGGACATCGAGGGGAAGCTGCGAATGGACGGCAGCGGATTCGGCGGGGGGCAGCGCCTGACGACCTCGGACGTGGATGAAGCGATGCGGGGCAAAACGGGTGTCTGGCGCGGCGTCGATCCGCAAGACGGAGAACGGATCATCGCGGCGACGGTTCCGGTGAAGCAGGGAGACCGGATCGTAGCGCTGCTCCGATATTCCGCTTCGCTGCAGCAGGTTGACGCCATGGTGATGCAACTGTTCAGGCTTACGCTGCTTACAGGCGCCGTTGTCGTGCTGCTCTTCCTCGGTTTGAGCCTCTTTATGGCGCAGCGCATCTCGATGCCGATTCGGGAACTGACCCGTTCCGCCAGGCTGATGGCCGACGGAGACTGGACGCGCCGCGTAACGCGCAAACGGCATGACGAAATCGGCCAGCTTGCCGATACGCTCAATACGCTCGCAGTCGAGCTGACAAAACGCGAAAAACTGAAGAACGATTTTATTTCCTCGATCTCGCATGAGCTTCGCACGCCGTTAACTTCCATCAAGGGATGGAGCGAGACGTTGTCCGACGGTGCGACGGATGAAGAAGAAATGAAGCTCGGCTTCGCCATTATTCAGAGGGAAACGGAACGATTGTCGGGGCTTGTGGAGGATTTGCTCGATTTCTCCAAGCTGTTCGCGAACAATATGGTGCTGACGCCGGAGGAAATGAACCTCAACGATACGGTGCGGGAGTCGGTCCGGCAGATGGGGGTGCGCCAGGAGGAGACGGGCGTACGGCTCGTTTCGTCCCTGTGCAAAATGCCGCTCATCGTAAACGGCGACGTCAACCGGCTGAAGCAGGTGCTCATCAATCTTTTGGACAATGCTTTCAAATTTACGCCCAGCAGCGGCATCATACGGGTCACGACCTCCTGTGACGAACAGCATGCGGTGCTGACGATTGCGGATACCGGGATCGGCATCGAACCGGAAGACCTGCCCCATGTGACGGACAAGTTTTACAAAGCGTCGGGAAGCAAGGCGGGCAGCGGTCTTGGTCTGGCGATTTGCAAAGAGATCGTCGAACTGCATAACGGCACCTTGAAGCTGGACAGCGAACCGGGATCGGGCACCGTCGTGACGGTGCAAATTCCGCTTGCGAAGCCGGAGGGCGAGACGAATCATTTTTTATAAAACAATTGGTTGAAATTCATGATAACGTACAGGATGGCGGCAATGACACCGATCAGAAGCAGGGCGGCAAACCAATGCTCAGTTAACCATACGATCCAGGCGGGCATGCGATCACCTCTTTTTAAGGATAGTATGTCCGCATTTCGTTTCGGATACATCACGATGGCACAAGATGTTCAACTTTCATCTATTGACGAGCGAAGGATAATGATGCTATTATAGGCGTAATTCATAGTAAACAGGTAAGAATTATGAGTTTATTGAGAATTGGGGCGCAAGCAAAAGATACACACAGGTTGTGGATAACATGTGTACAACATAAAAAAGTCAAGTGGATAACCGATAAAAAGTTGTGAGCACTTGTTTGGCTATTTTTCCCCTGTTTTCATCTCATGGACCGTATGAACAACCGATTGTGAATATTTCTGTGCAAAATCTGTGGAGTAATGGGCCATTATTGTGAATACTGAAAGCTTATCTGTGTATAACGCTTCAAGCGCCAAGATTTAAGGAGGGCTACCGTGTGGAAAAGCAAATCGCGCTACATCACGAGGATGGATTAAAACTGGCGGCGACGCTGCATTATCCGGTCGCGCCGATGACGGACGACGGCAAGCATCCGGCTGTCGTCATCTGCCACGGGTTCATCGGCAACCGGATCGGCGTGGATCGGCTGTTCGTCAAAACGGCGCGTGCGCTTGCCGAAGAAGGCATGTTCGTGCTGCGTTTCGACTATGGCGGATGCGGGGAAAGCGAAGGCGACTACGGCGCTCTTGGCATGGATTCCATGATCGGGCAGACCCGTACGGCACTCGACTACGTATTGTCGATGGACTGTGTCGACCCGCTTCGCGTTACGCTGCTCGGGCATAGTCTCGGAGGAGCGGTCGCGCTGCAGACGGCCGTTCGGGACCGTCGGGTTAAGCGGCTTGTCCTCTGGTCGGCTGTCGGTTATCCGTTCAATGACATCGTTCGCATCGTCGGCCGGGAAGCCTATGACGAATCGGTGAAAAAAGGTGCGGTCGATTATATGGGCTATACGCTGAAATCGGCATTTTTCCATTCCTTGATGGATCATCAGCCGTTTCAAACGGCGCCGCGTTTCGGCGGAGATGTGCTCATCGTACACGGAACAGGCGATGAAATGATTCCGGTCGATTACGGTTTTTTGTATCAGAAAATTTTCTGGACGCGCGGCGAAGGATTGTGCGACAAGGAAATTTTGTTTCAGGCAAACCATACCTTCTCGTCCCGCAAACATCAGGAGGAAGCGATCCGCGTCACGGGCGACTGGCTCGCCAAACTGGACAAACAGCAGGAGGAATGGCATCATTGGAGCATTTGATGCGGCGGTTGCCCGCCGCATCCAGCGGCCAACGCCGATCCCCGGATCAAGAAATCTCCGTATCTATTCTTCTTCTCTCTGTTTTTGTTTAACTCCCTTGCAGCCATTAAGCCTGCCGCTCCCGCAATATGCCGGTGCTTGACGGACTCCATCACCATTACGTGCCGCTTTTCCGAAACATGCTTGTCCGAAACGGTTTCCAGCATTTTTTGGCATTTTGCTCTTCTCGCAGGCGGACAAACACGATAAACTGATAGGGTAGATTAAATACGGAAAGATTGGACGGGATTTTCATATGAACAAAAGCAAGGTGCGCCGCATATCCGCCTTGGCGCTGCTCGCGGCCATGCTCGCGGCGGCTGGTTGCCAGCGCCCGGTCGAGCCGGAAACCGCACCGCCGGAGCCGGCCGAAGAGATGCCGGCGCAGTCGGAACCCCAGGAAGAGAAGCCGGCGGCCCCGGCTTTCACTGCACCGCTTACCGGGCTTGGGATTGAGGAAGAGGCGAAAGAGCGGCCTATCGCCGTTATGATCAACAACTTCAGCGCGGCGCGGCCGCAGTCGGGACTGTCGCATGCGGATATGATCTGGGAGATTTTGGCGGAAGGCGGGATAACACGGCTAGTCGCGATATTCCAGAGCGAAAGCTTCGACGAGCCGATCGGTCCGATTCGCAGCATTCGTCCCTATTTGATCGAAATCGGCGAATCGTACCGCGCCGTGCTCGCGCATGCCGGCGGCAGCACCGATGCGTACGCGATATTGCAAAACAAACAGGCGGGCAAGGCGTATCTGGACGAAATTACGAACGCCGGAAGCTATTTCTGGCGCGACAGCTCGCGCAAGGCACCGCACAACCTGTATTCCAATCTGGAGAAGCTGCGCGAAGGCGCGGACAAAAAAGGCTACAAAGCGGACAAGCGCCCGCCGATGTTCTATTTCGAGGAACTATCGCAAAAAGCGGCGGCGGATGCGGAATCCTCATCGGTGACGGAAGGCGGAGCGGGGACGGCCGGTTCGGCAGATAACGCAGGCTCGACAGATACCGCCGGTTCGACGGAGACTGCTCCGGCGACAAGCGTCGACATCCGCTTTCTGCTGAAGGATTATGTGGTGTCGTATGCGTATGACGCCCAGGAAGGCGTCTACAAGCGCAGCATTAACGGCAAGCCGCATATCGACCTGAATACCGGCGAAGCGCTGGAGGCAGCGAACCTTGTCGTTCTCGGAGCCGACCATCAGGTCTACGACAATGTCGGACGGCTGAAGATCAATCTGGATAAAGGCGGCGAAGCGCTGCTCATTCGCGGCGGCGAAGCAGTTCGGGCGCGATGGGAGCGATTGGACGGAGTCATTCGTATTATGAAGGACGGAGCCGAGCTGCCGTTTGCGCCGGGCAAAACGTTTTACCATATTGTGCCGAACAGTCCGTCTTTCGCCGAACATGTCACTTTGGGGTAATAATCGCTCGGGAAGGATACAATGAAACGTGCGGGTCATTTTCGATCCCGCACGTTTTTGTTGTCGGACAGGCTTGAAAAAAGAAAAATTGTCAAAAAAAATTTACAATACCTTAATAAATGTGTGCTAAGATTAGAAAGGTTCGTTTGCTGTTCGTGCCTATACTCCATAGCGGACAAAAGGGGATAAACGATGTTCAAGAAGACAAATGTTTTTTTCCAAACTCTCGAAAACATGGCAGGCACCCTGGTTGAAGCGGCCGAGTATTTTGCCAATAATTTGGACAAGCTTTCGGATGCCGCCACCTTTTCCAAAGACATGAAGGAATTGGAAAGCAAATGTGACGCTTATACGCACACGATATACACCGAGCTGAACAAGACCTTCATTACGCCGATCGAGCGGGAGGATATATTGGCACTGATTACGTCGCTGGACGACGTGATGGACGGTATTGAGGCGAGCGCTTCGCGTTTCGAAATGTACCATATTCAGGAACCGGACGAATACATCAGATTGTTCGCGGATAATCTGGTGCGCTCTTCGCATCAGATCAAGAAAGCAATCGGTTTGCTGACGCAGAAGAAGCTGCTGGCGATGCGCGAGCCTTGCATCGCGCTTAACGAGCTGGAGAATCAGGCGGACGATCTGCTGCGGGTATGCATTAAAACGCTGTTCGCCAATGTGACGGACCCGCTTGAAGTGATCAAGCGCAAAGAAATTTACGAACGTCTGGAAGCGACAACGGATTGCTGCGAAGATGTTGCCAATACCCTGGAATCGATTATTATGCGGAATAGTTAATTGAGGAGCCGGGGGTAGCATGGAACTTTACGTATTGTGGCTGGTTGTCTTTCTGGCGCTTTCATTCGATTTCATCAACGGATTTCACGATACGGCGAATGCGATCGCCACTTCGGTTTCGACGCGCGCGATGAAGCCCCGTACGGCGATTTTGCTGGCGTCGGTCATGAACTTCGTCGGCGCGCTGTCGTTTACGGGCGTGGCGAAGATGATCGGCGGGGGCGTGGCCGATCCGGCGAAGCTCGAACATGGCGTTTATATTGTCATTGCGACGCTGATCGCCGCGATTGCCTGGAACCTGATCACCTGGTGGTTCGGCATTCCGTCGTCGTCTTCGCATGCGCTGATCGGCTCGCTCGCCGGCGCGGTGATCGGGGCGGCCGGTTTTGGCGGCATCAACGCTTCGGGCTTTATCGATATTATCAAGGCGCTCATTCTGTCGCCGTTGATCGCGTTCGCTGCCGGTTTCATTATCATGTGGCTGCTGAAGCGGATTTTTGCCAACTCAAGTCCGCATTCGGTGAACAAAGGCTTTCGCTTCTGCCAGATCATTACCGCCTCATTCCAGGCCTTCTCGCACGGTACGAACGACGCGCAGAAGGCGATGGGCATTATTACGTTCGCTCTGGTTGCGGCGGGGATACAGGACACGCTGGACGTTCCGCTATGGGTGAAAATATCCGCGGCGACGGCAATGGCGCTCGGCACTTCGGTCGGCGGCTGGAAAATTATCAAGACGATGGGTACGAAAATTTTCAAAATCGAGCCGATCAACGGGTTCGCCGCAGATATTACTTCGGCAAGCGTCATCCTGTCGGCGACGGTGCTGCACTTCCCGGTCAGCACGACGCATGTCATCACCTCGGCGATACTGGGCGTCGGCAGCGCGAAGCGGTTTTCCAGCGTCAAATGGGGCGTCGCGGGCCGGATTGTTATGGCCTGGTTTATTACGATCCCGATTACGATGGTGTTTGCGGCGCTCGTATTCGGTCTTATCGAAGCGTTGTTTTTGTGATAGTTGCTTCAGGACAGCCTTTTAACGATTCCGGCCGATGGCGCGCGGAACGTTGAAGGGCTTTTTTGCTGGGGGGAATTCCGTCCTGAAATCCGTCTCCTGCGCCGGGAGTGCGACGCCGGAGACGGGCAGGCGGTTGCGAAATCGGGGAATTTTTAGGTTTTTCGGACGGATGGCGGCCGCACATCGGGGCGTCGATAGCATTAGCGTCTGCGCCTGCGCGGACGCGGGGGTCTGCGCTTGTTGCCGGAGCCCGCTGCGGAAGTGGTCTTCCGTCTGCGCCTGCGTTTGCGGCGGGGAGGCCTCCACTCGCCGCTGCTGGCGGCTGTCGCCGTGGCGGTGCTTCCGCCTTTGCCGAATGAACTCCACAGCAATTTGACGATCGGCGCCATTTGCTGTACGCTGTTGACCATCTTTTGCACCTTGGTAACGGTGTTCAGTACGCCGTCGATGCCGCCGATCCGGTCGAGCATGCCTTTCAAATCGGACAATTTGTCAAGCGAAAACAGACCGGTTTTACTCGAACCGGATTTCTCCGCCAGCTTGGCGGCGGAAGACGGTACGACGACCGGCAGCGTTTCGGCCGAATGCGGCGTGACCGGCACGATGTTTGGCGGTCCGAACTGTCCGGGCGTGCCGAACTGTCCGGGCGTGCCGGTTCCCCCGTATGTGTATGGATTGGCAACTCCCGGATATGATTGGGATCCCGATTGCTGGAAGCCGCTACCGAAAGGAACGTTTCGATACTTCATGCGGATCACAACCTTTGGTTTTGATATGATTAGTGTATGGGATAGGCAAACATAAGGATTGGACGAATGCCCCGATCTTGCTGTAATTTATATAGAATGGCTCAGAATGGCTGGCATATCGCAGCGTTCAGGTTCTTCCACTCTGTAAAGCGTGAATACGGTAACGCTTGAATAACGCAAGTAAACCCGATACAATGAGAATATCAGTTCTCGTAGGGGTGAAGCGGTATGCAGCTGAAGAAGCTGAACGACAAGGCGATAGATCAATTATTCGAAGCGATTCTGACATTGAAGACGGTTGAGGAATGTTATATTTTTTTCGATGATTTGTGTACGGTGAACGAAATCCAGTCGCTGTCGCAGCGGCTCGAGGTGGCACGGATGCTCGGCAAAGGCGCGACCTATAATCAGATCGAGGCCGAGACGGGGGCGAGCACGGCGACGATCTCGCGGGTGAAGCGCTGCCTGAATTACGGCAATGACGGATACAAGATGGCGCTCGAGCGCCTGGGACGATGACGCGATGACCCGCAAGACGGAAGGCAGCGGCCCGGGCAGCGCCCGGATCGGGGCCGCAGGCGCCGTATCGGACGGCGCGGTGCGCCCGGAGTTGGGCAGCGCGGATGCAGACGGCGGCGGGATGAGTCTTGATTGCCTGCCATCCGGCGGCAAACCCGGCCGTTCGGGCAAGCCCGGCGTGCTTGTCATCAGCCACGGCTCGCGGGAAACCGGCTGGGTGCGCCTCGTCGAGGAGGCGGTCGCTGCCGCGGCCGCAAGCGACCGGCTTCAAGGAGTGCCGGTCGTATGTTCGTTCCTGGAGCTGGTCGAAGGCCGTCTCATCCAGGACGGCATCGACCGGCTGGCGGCGCTCGGTGTGACCGAGCTGTTCGTGCTGCCGCTGTTCGTCTCCTCCGGCAGCACCCATGTCGACGACATCGGGCAGGCGTTCGGCATGCCGCCGGTCGGCGAGCGCGCGGGCGAGCTGGAGCGGTTCCGCATCGGCTCGATGCGGGTCACTTGCGGCGATCCGATCGACGACGATCCGGACATCGCGGAGCTGCTGTACGCGAATATTCGCGAGCTGTCCGCCGATCCGGAGCGGGAAGCGGTGCTGCTGATCGCTCACGGCAGCGGGGAGCCGGCGTTCCACGAGCGGTGGCAGCGCGGCATGCGGCTGCTCGCCGATCGCGTCCGGACACTTGGCGGATTTGCGCGTGCGGAGACGGCGATGCTGTTGCCCGATCAGGCGGCCTCCCGGATGGAGGAACTGCAGCGGGACCCCGTGGTGGAGTCGGTACTCGTCGTGCCGCTTTTTTTGAGCGCGGGTTATTTTACGCAGAAGGTTATTCCTTCCAGACTGAATGGGTATTTCTATAAATATAACGGCAAGCCGTTGCTGCCCCATCCGTACATTGTCCGCTGGATGGAGCGCCGCGCCGCGGCATGGCTTGAAACGTTGGAGGTGAGCGCGGTTGACGAACAAACGGGCCAGACTGATCTATAACCCGACGTCCGGTCGGGAAGAGATCAAGCGGAAGCTTCCGGATATATTGCAGCGGCTGGAGCTTGGGGGCATCGAGACGAGCTGCTACGCCACGATGGGAGAAGGAGACGCTGTGCTGGCCGCCTCCGACGCGACGGAGCGCGGCTTCGATCTGATTATTGCGGCCGGCGGCGACGGTACGCTGTACGAAGTGATCAACGGCTTGGCGGAGAAACCGAGCCGTCCGCCGCTCGGCATTTTGCCGCTCGGGACGACAAACGACTTTGCGCGAGCGCTCGGCATTCCGCGGCATTGGGAATATGCCTGCGATCTCATTCTTCAGCAATATACCCGGAAGATCGATGTCGGCAAGGCGAATCAGCGTTATTTTATCAATATCGCCGGCGGCGGTTCGCTGACGGAATTGACGTACGAGGTGCCGGCGAAGCTGAAGACGATGATCGGGCAGCTCGCGTATTATATGAAAGGATTGGAGAAGATGACCCGCCTCCGTCCGACCGAGCTGCGGATCGAAGCGCGCGGGCATGAGGAGATCGAAGGCGAATTTCTGATGTTTCTGATCTGCAACAGCAATTCGGTCGGCGGGTTCGAGAAGCTGGCGCCGGATGCGGATCTGGACGACGGGATGTTCGAGGTCATTCTCGTGCGCAAGTGCAATCTCGCGGAGTTTATCCGGCTGACGACGATGGCGCTGCGCGGCGAGCATCTGAACGATCCGCATGTCGTCCATTTCCGGTCGGATCAAATCCGCATTACGTCGCCGGACTATGTGCAGATTAACCTGGACGGCGAATACGGCGGCACGCTGCCGTTCACGTTCGAGGTACTGCCGCGGCATCTGGACATTTTCGTGGATGAGCTGGGCGAATCGACCTACCAGCGCGTACGGATTTAAATTGATGAAAGAGATGGATGGTACAAGATGAAGCAGCCGGTTCCGGTAAGCAAAAACGAAGAAGTCGTCGTCGACATCGAAGGGTTGACGCATGACGGCGAAGGGGTGGGGCGCGCGAAGGGCTTCACCCTTTTTGTGCGGGACGCGCTTCCCGGAGAGCGCGTGCGGGCGAAGGTGCTGAAGGTGAAGAAAACGTACGGCTACGCCAAGCGGCTGGAGTTGCTCGCTGCAAGCCCGGACCGGGTCGACGCGCCGTGCCCGATCTTCCGGCAATGCGGCGGCTGCCAGTTGCAGCATATGGCTTATGACGCGCAGCTGCGCTGGAAAAGACAGCATGTCATTGACAGCTTGGAGCGGATCGGGAAGCTGCGGGTGGCGGGCAGCGGCTCGGGCGCGGCAGGCAGCGGTGCGGACGGCGTGACGGATAGTTCTTTTGAAGGGGCGATAGGGTCAGAAAGATCGAAAGGTTTGGAAACGGGCGAAAAGGCGATTACGGGCGGCAACGGGGTTGCCTTGGCAGGAGCGGAGGCGGGGGCGACACCGACAGAAGCAGTGTCACCAGCGGGAGTTGCGTCATCGGCGGGAGCTGCGTCATTGGCGGGAGCTGCGTCACCGGAGACTTCGGCGCCGGGCATGTCCCCTTCGGGTGCGGCGGCTGCCGCAGCAGGCATCGTCGTCCATCCGACGATCGGCATGAACGAGCCTTGGCGCTACCGCAACAAGGCGCAGGTACCGATCGGCATGGCGATGGCCGATCTGGAGAATGGTGCGGCCGGAAGCTTGATCGGCGGCTTCTATGCGCAGGGGAGCCACCGGATTATTGACATGGACGAATGTCTGATCCAGCATGAACGCAACGACGAAGTCGTTCGTCAGGTCAAGGCGATCGGGCGCCGGCTCGGCGTAAGCGCCTATGACGAGAATACCGGACGAGGTCTGCTAAGGCATGTTATGGTCCGGACCGGATATGCGACCGGCGAAGTGATGGTCGTGCTCGTGACGAACGGCGACCGCATCCCGCGCGTGGACGAATGGGTGGCAGGCATCCGCGAGGCGGTGCCGGCGGTGAAAAGCATTGTGCAGAACGTGAACAAGCGGAACACGAACGTGATCTTCGGCGATGTGACGCGGGTGCTGTGGGGGAGCGACGTCATCTATGACGAGCTGGACGGCATCCGGTTCGCCATCTCGGCGCGGTCGTTCTACCAGGTCAACCCGGAGCAGACGGTGGTATTGTACCGCAAAGCGGTCGAGTATGCGGGGCTGACGGGGACGGAAACGGTCATCGACGCATACTGCGGCATCGGCACGATATCGCTGTTCCTTGCGCGCCAGGCCGGCCGCGTGTACGGCGTAGAAGTCGTGCCGGAGGCGATCGAGGACGCGCGGCGCAACGCCGAGCTCAACGGTATCCGCAACGTGGAGTTCGCGGTCGGCCTGTCCGAGGAAGTCATGCCGCGCTGGCGCGAGCAGGGCGTCGAGCCCGACGTTATCGTCGTCGACCCGCCGCGCAAAGGCTGCGACGAGGCGCTGCTGCAGACGATCCTCGCCATGCAGCCGAAGCGCGTCGTGTACGTGTCGTGCAACCCGTCGACGCTGGCCCGCGACTTGCGCGTGCTCGAAGACGGCGGCTACCGAACCGTCGAGGTGCAGCCGGTGGATATGTTTCCGCATACAGTGCATGTGGAGTGTGTATCGTTGCTACAACGCCAAACTTTATAGAAATCCTTAGTTTTAAGCACTTTCACAAGCATTTCGTTTTTGTATCAGATGGTGAAAAAACTAGAAATAAGATACTCAAAAATCACATTACTGTTTCGGTGGTAATTAATCTGGGGTGTGGGAACACAAGAAAATAATAATTTTAAATTAAATAGATTCTATTGTCTATAGACGTTCAATTAAAATGAGCGTCTTTTTTTTATGCCTAAAAATTAAGAATAGAGGTGACATATGAAATACAACATTATTTATGCTGATCCACCGTGGCAATATCGACAAAATAAAGGAAGTGGAGTGGCAGAAAATCATTATCGCACAATGAGCTTGAAAGACATTTGTAATCTACCTATTAATACTATCTCTCACAAAGATAGTGTTTTATTTTTGTGGGCAACCTTCCCTATGTTACAAGAGGCGTTAAAAGTTATCGCTGCATGGGGGTTTACGTTCAAAACAGTTGCTTTTGTTTGGGTGAAACAAAATAAATCAGGGAATGGCTTTTTCTTTGGCTTGGGTCACTGGACACGCTCGAATGCTGAAATTTGCTTATTAGCTGTAAAAGGTCGTCCCAAAAGAGTATCGAAGAGGGTTCATCAGTTAATTGTTAGCCCAGTCGAAGGACACAGTAAGAAACCAGACATCGCTAGAGAACAAATTGTAGAACTGATGGGAGATTTACCACGCATTGAATTGTTCGCCAGACAAATTTCTCCAAATTGGGATGTGTGGGGAAATGAAGTGGAAAGTAGTCTTTCTTTAGAAAAGGGTAGCTTATGACAAATTTTAGCGTGTGGTAATTAGCATCCGTCACGCTCTTTTATTGGCAAAACAATGAGGGGAGTGGTTTCTTTGGAAGGAAATGAAGAAAAGGTGATGGAATGGATAGACGATCATTTTGTTTTAAATGAGATTGAGATTGAAGACTTTCCGTTTTTTCCTTACGGGAAATTGATACGTGACAAACAAGGAGAGACGATGGTTGTTTTTTGGTGTGTGATTTATGGACGTGTAGATTATCGTTTTCAAGAAGCGTAAGGAGTGATTACAATAAACATTTCTCGTTCTCCTCCCTTCTTACTTTGATTCCCACATTGATGCATAAGTGAAAATAAAAATAAGAAAAGAGGTAATAGATAATGGAATTGAAACATGTTATTCCAAACATGGAAAAGACTTTTGGAAATTTAGAATACGCAGGAGAAGGGAAAGTCGAACAGCGACGGATCAATGGACGTATGACTACACTGTCTCGCAGATATAACCTATATTCCGATATTCAACGTGCAGATGATATTGAGGTGATTCTCCCACAAGAGGCTGGGGAAAAATTCTTTGAAGCCGAGGAAAATGTCAAGTTGATAAACCCACGTATTACCGCAGAAGGTTATAAAATTGGGGATCGTGGTTTCACAAATTATATCTTACATGCAGATGACATGGTAAAAGCATAAGGAGGAAAAAGAAATGAGATTAGCACAAGGAATTGTAATCGATAAAGAAAAGACATTTGGCTTATTAAAATTTTCTGCATTACGACGCGAAGTGTTTCTTCAAAACGAAGATGGTACAGTATCATCAGAAGTAAAGGAACGCACCTATGATTTAAAGTCTCGTGAACAAGGGCGCATGATTCAAGTGAGTATTCCTGTTTCTGTTCCATTGAAAGAATTTGATTATAATGCGGAAGTAGAGCTTATTAATCCTGTCGCAGATACTGTTGCAAATGCAACATTCCGTGGTGCGGATGTCGATTGGTACATTAAGGCGGATGATTTGGTTTTAAAGGGAAAAGCAGTAACGGAAGGCGGTAATGATTCAAAACCTGCGCCAACTAAGGATAAATAATGAGGAATTTCCGAAGACGAGGGAAACGCATTAAGGAAAAAGATGCTTCTCTCGTTTTTCAATTTGTATTCTTTGGATTGTCTAGCGTATGGCTCGTTTCCTTTATCCCTTTTCATCTGTCATTTTTACTCTCTACCACGTGGAAATTGGATGTGTTTCAAGCACACTTTATCAGCACGTATGGATTGGTGACCTTGTTAATAAGCCTAGCTGTAACCGCTGGATGCGCGTATCTCTATTATCGCTATCGATATGACAAAATAAAACAAGTTATTCACCGTCAAAAGCTTGCAAAAATGATTCTGGAAAATGGCTGGTACGAAACGAAACAAGTTACACAAGAGAGCTTCTTTAAGGACATTCCATCCAATAAAACAAAGGAAAAAATCAGTCATTTTCCAAAGATGTATTATCGGTTTGAAAAAGGGTTGCTTTATATTCAAGTAGAAATTACACTCGGAAAATATCAAGAACCACTTTTAAATTTAGAAAAGAAATTAGAAAGTGGCCTGTATTGTGAATTGGTATCAAAAGAGTTACATGATTCCTATGTGGAGTATGTTCTTTTTTATGATATGATTGCGAACCGTATTTCGATTGATGAAGTTGTTGCACAAAATGGACGCTTAAAGCTCATGAAGTCAATGGATTGGGAGTATGATAAGCTTCCCCATATGTTAATTGCTGGTGGAACAGGCGGAGGAAAAAGCTATTTTATTCTTACATTGATTGAAGCGCTACTCAAAACAGATGCAAAATTGTATATTTTAGATCCGAAAAATGCCGATTTAGCCGACTTAGCTACCGTTATGCCTGATGTGTACTACAAAAAGGAAGATATGATAACCTGTATCGATGAGTTTTATGAATCTATGATGGCTCGTAGTGAAGAAATGAAACAGATGCCTAACTATAAGACAGGAGAAAACTATGCTTATTTAGGCTTATCTCCTCACTTTTTAATTTTTGACGAGTACGTGGCATTTATGGAAATGCTTGCTTCTAAGGAAAATACAGCGGTGTTAACCAAGCTAAAACAAATTGTTATGTTAGGACGACAAGCTGGATTTTTCCTTATTCTTGCCTGTCAACGGCCAGATGCAAAATATCTTGGAGATGGGATTCGAGATCAGTTTAATTTTCGGGTTGCTTTAGGTCGTATGAGTGAGCTCGGATATGGAATGATGTTTAGCAGCGACGTGCAAAAACAGTTTTTCTTAAAACAGATTAAAGGTCGTGGCTATGTCGATAAAGGGGATAACGTTATTTCTGAATTTTATACACCGCTTGTCCCAAAAGGACATGATTTTCTAAAAGAAATTGGTAAATTAGCGTCATAAAGGCTGCCCAGCGCTGCGGTGTGCGAAGCGAAAACCGCTGTGCTGGGCGAAGCCTGCGTGGCGATAGCCACGCTTTACCCCCCGTTTCTAACAGGGGGGTAGAAAAACAATAGGAAACTGTTCCAAAAGCCGAACAAAGCTTGATGGCACAACGGTTTGAAGCATATGAAGAAGATGTCAGCTTTTAGACTTTAGTTGACATCTTTTTTTAGTTTGGAGGGATGCGCATGAATCAAGAAACTTGGTATCAACAATTAAGAGAAAAACGAATGGAATACGGTGTATCACAAAATAAATTGGCTGTTCATGTAGGTATTTCAAGACAATATATTAGTGAAATTGAAACAGGAAAAGTGACTCCTACTCAGACATTACAAAATACTTTGTTCAATGTTTTAGAACAGTTTAATCCAGACGCTCCTTTAGAAATCTTGTTTGATTATGTGAGAATTCGCTTTTTAACAACCAATCCAAAGCCTGTCATTGAAGAGATTTTGAAATTGAAAATGGAATACATGTTACATGAAGATTATGCGTTTTATTCTTACCTTGAACAATATGTCTTTGGCGATATTGTGGTGATGGTTTCGCCTGATGAGGACAAAGGTTGTTTACTCGAACTCAAAGGAAAAGGATGTAGGCAATTTGAAAATTTTCTACTAGCCCAACAGCGAACGTGGTTTGATTTTTTTATGGATGTGTTTCGCGTTGGTGGCGTATTTAAACGAATTGACCTTGCGATAAACGATAAGACAGGTATATTGGATATTCCGTTTCTAACTCAAAAATGCCGAAATGAAGAATGTATCTCTGTGTTTCGTAGTTTTAAAAGCTATCGTTCTGGTGAATTGGTACAAAGCGAAGAAAAGCCTGATATGGGCAATACGTTATATATCGGTTCGTTAAAAAGTGATGTATACTTCTGCGCCTATGAGAAGGATTACGAACAATATGTAAAGCACGGCACATCACTGGAAGATACAGACACCAAGAACCGTTTTGAAATTCGTTTAAAGAATGATCGTGCCTATCATGCGGTTGTAGATTTAATGGTGTATGAAGATGCTGGACGAACTGCCTTTTCGATTATTAATCGGTATATTCGTTTTGTCGATAAGGACGAGAAAAAACGTCGTAGTAGTTGGAAAATCAATAAAGAATGGCAACGATTTTTAGATTTAGGTGTAAACAGAAAAATCTCATTAACCACAAAACCTGAACCTTATACGTTCGATAAAACGCTCAGATGGTTAGCTCGACAAGTTGCCCCTATTTGGAAATTAGCGACTAAACTTGATGAAATCAATCAAACGACTGTGATAAAAGATATGTTAGATCGGGCAAAGTTAACCAAGCGTCATCAACAATTGTTGATACAACAGGCGCTTGCGACAGAAGAAGTAATTAAATGATAGATTAGAGAGATTCCATGAAACTATTGAAATTGATTTTGTTTACCGTTATTGGTGGAGTGTTTCTAAGTATTAGAAGATGGAAGGAGAAAGAAAAATGAATTTTGGTCAAAATTTATACAACTGGTTTTTAAGTAATGCACAGTCTTTAGTATTGATGGCAATTGTTGTGATTGGAATTTATTTAGGATTTAAGCGTGAGTTCTCCAAATTGATTGGCTTTTTGATTGTTGCGTTAATTGCGGTGGGATTAGTTTTTAATGCAAGTGGAGTGAAAGATGTATTGTTAAGCCTATTCAATCGAATCATAGGGTCTTAAATTGTACCGTTTTTTTTGTAAAAGATAAGTGGTGTTCTTATGTTTTACAAAAAAATGGTGGACCAAACGGTAGTGCGGTAGGGATAAACAATTCAATTTAGTGTATCAACAGATAAAATGTTGATGCTTTTTTTATGTCTATTTTTAAGAAAAGGAAGTGCATAATATGGAAATGCAAGTTTACATTGCCAACCTCGGAAAATACAATGAGGGAGAATTGGTTGGCGCTTGGTTTACGCCACCTATTGATATAGAAGATATGAAAGAAAAAATCGGTTTAAATGGGGAATATGAAGAATATGCCGTGCACGATTACGAGTTGCCGTTTGAGATTGATGAATATACACCAATCTCTGAAATCAATCGTTTATGTGCCATGGTACAAGAATTAGAAGGCTCTCCGATTTATCATGAACTTTCTGAAATTCAAAGCTACTGGTTTGATAGTTTGGAAGAACTAATGGAACATCAAGACGATATTATTTGTTATGCCGATTGTGAGGATATGGAAGATGTGGCTCGTTATTATGTAGAAGAAACAGGAATGCTTGGTGAAGTACCCGCTAATTTGCAAAATTATATTGATTATCGCGCACTAGGTCGAGATTTAGAGATTAATGGAGAGTTCCTCGTCACTCCACATGGCGTATTTGAGTATATAAAATAACAAGTCCTTGCTATAATTAATCTATTAAATATAGCTAGGAGAATACACTATGTCGAAGAAATCGAAAGAGAAGTTCGGGAAAATTGTATATTTTGATGAGCAAGCAGCTGTAGATTTATTGGAGTTAGAAAAAGAAGGTATGGAATCTGTAGTAATCAAAAAACTAAATGAGACAGCAGCTCAAGTGGAAGCAGGAGCATCTGTAAATAAGGGTATATTTAATTTTGCTAGATTAAAACTATCTGGAAATGCTTCCCATCAGAAAAACAATATTATTGAAACTCAAATTACTAGTACTTTAATTAGTAGCTTTATGGATATAATCAAAACTAATCAAAAAATTACTAAATTAGAGAATCATCAACTTATTATACCTAAGGATTCTTCTGCATATTTTAGGAATTTAGTCCCTATACTGCATATGATTGATGATATTAATAAATTAAATACTTTAAGCGCTGAAGATAAAGAAAACTTCAGCGGTATCAATATTAAAGGAATTGAGGATACCCTAGATTCACTTTCAGGATATTACGATCTTCTTTGTATATGTAAAAATGGCAAGAAAAAAATCGTAAGGTTTAATATTGCAGGATTACGAAATAATTATAATCCTGAATTTCGAAAGTAC
>NZ_JBCNFP010000156.1:0-32125 GCF_050481165.1 Paenibacillus cisolokensis | reverse complement strand
GAATAAAAAACCAGCGCCCCCGCCTACGCTTGGGCTATGTTCGCCAAGGTGTCAGAACATTCAAACACTATGCGTTCACGCAACCACTTCTGGATATATCTACTACGTTACACAAACTTCTTGACACTACCCCATAGTCGGTCATTCGGGCCAAAATTCCTGCACTTTTGCAGGCTTTTCGCCAAAGCAATCTGCCGGGAGCCGGGGGCGCTGAGGGGGGAGCACACCGACGGACCGGTGACGTTTTGACGGACGGCGAAGCGGGCCAACGGACGAGTGACGTTTTGACGGAAGACGAGGCGCACCGACGGACCGGGGACGTTTTGACGGAAGACGCGGACGGTTAGACAGGCAAATTAGGAAGTGAATTTTATACTTTCTTAAATCTCGAAAAAGCCGCGGAATCCGGTTGCGCCGGAAAACCGCGGCTTTTTGGGGACAGCCGGCAGCCCTTGACTTTGACGCAGCGTCAACGTTCACATAGATACCCGAGAGGTGATCGCAGATTATGAAAGTTCACGAAGCGGCCCGTCTGCTCGGCGTTACGCCGCGAGCGCTCCGTTTTTATGAGGAACGCGGACTGGTCGCGCCGGCCAAGGATGCCGGCAGCGGATACCGCCAGTATGAGACGGAAGATCTGGAGACGCTGCGCTGGATCGTCGCCTTGCGCGAGTTGGGATTGCCGATTCCGTTTATCGCCGATGCGCTGGCGGCGCGGGAAGATGATGAACGGTTCCGGCAAACGATGGACAGGGCGCGCGCCGAGCTGTACGAGCAATGGGTCGACCTGTCGCGGCGGCTCGAATCGCTCGACCGCGGGATGGAAAGTTGGCGCGGCCGGACGCCGGCGATCGGCGAATTGGAGGCGCTCGCGGCCCCGTTCAAGGAGAAGCGCTCGATCCGCAGCGCGTGGAGCGCCCGCCTCGACTTCGACGATATGGCCGTCAAATATCGCGAGGACGCTCCGCTGATGACGCTCTCCCCGCCCGTCGATCCGCACGATTACGAGGAAGCGCTGACGGCGACGGCGGATTGGATCGACGCTCGGCCGGGGGAAGCCGGTCTCGATCTCGGCTCGGGAACCGGCAATCTGTCCGGCCGGCTGGCCGCATCCGGGGCAGCGGTTACCGGCGTCGAGCAATCGCCGGCAATGATCCGCATTATGCGCTCCCGCTTTCCCGAGCTGCCGGTCAAGCAAGGCAACCTGCTGGCGCTGCCGCTGCCGGCGCGGACGTACCGCTTTGCCGGCAGCAGCTTCGCCCTGCAGCATTTGCGCGAAGACGAGCGGATGTTGGCGCTGGCCGAAATCGACCGCGTGCTGCTGCCCGGCGGCCGGCTCGCGCTCACGGACCGCCTCGATGGCGGCGCGTTTTCGGCCATGTCCGAAGCTTTACGGACGCAGCATTACTCGGTCGTCACGAAGCCGCTGCGCGGCGGCATCACGCTGCTGTATGCCGTCAAACCCGGGCCGTAGCGCATAGCGCGCTGCGGCGCGCCGGCGACACCCGCGCCCTCCCCGAGCGGGCTAGCAAGTCGCGGTACGCAGTGACCTGCGCTACCGCTCACGCGGCTGCGCCTCCGATCGCAAGACCTGCGCCACCACTCACACGGCCGCGCCTCTGATCGCTAGACCTGCGCTACAGCCCCGCGGCTGCGCACCGATCGTGAGACCTGCGCTACCGACACCGCAAATACGCAACCGTTCGCTAGACCTGCGTTACAGCCCACGCAACTGTATACCGATCGTGAGACCCGCTACAGTCCCCGCGGCTGCGCACCGTTCTCGATCCGCGCTACCGCTCACACAGCTGTGCCCCGATCGTGAGACCCGCTACAGCCCACGCAACTGTATACCGATCGTGAGATCCGCTACAGTCCCCGCGGCTGCGCACCGTTCTTGATCCGCGCTACCGCTCACGCAGCTGTGCCCCGATCGTGAGACCCGCTACAGCCCACGCAACTGTATACCGATCGTGAGATCCGCTACAGCCCACGCGGCTGCGCACCGATCGTGAGACCTGCGCTACAGCCCACGCGGCTGCGCACCGTTCTCGATCCGCGCTACCGACCCGCAGCTGCGCACCGATTGAGAGACCTGCGCTACCGCTCACGCGCGGCTGCGCACCGTTCGCGAAACCCGCGCTCCCCCTTCCCGCCGCGGCCTGACTCGCACAGGGCACCTCGTTACAGCTTAACCTCGTTACGGCCTGATCTCGCACGGCCTATCCCCGGCCGGCGCGAAATTTGCTCGAATGGGCCTTCGCTTCTTCCACCGTCGTGACGCGATTGCGGTTCCATTCGATCAATATCCGGTCAATATAGCGAAAATGCAGTTTTCCGGCAAACACCGCTTCCTTCAAGGCGAACCGGATCAGCTCTTCCGGGTATCGGTCCTGATCGAGCCATGCGCTGATCGTCTCGCATTCCATCGGCGACAGCGGTCTCCCGAACTCCTGCTCGAACACGGTGAACAAATCGCCGCCGGCTGCGGAACGCTCCGCGCGTCTTGCCGGGCGAACCCCGCCGACGCGCCTCTCGGATTCCGCCGCCTCGGCCGCCATGCGTATCCACCCGCGCCAATTATACCGTTCCGACTGAACGCCTGTCGCCGGATCGACTTCCTCTTCGATGGCGAGGAATCCTTCCTTCAGCAGCCTTCTGAGCAGCTGCACGACTGCCGCCGCCGGGACGCCAAGCCGATCGGCGAGCTGTTCCGGCGTCGGAAATTCGTTCCGTTCGCATTCGCGAAACGCCATCATCTGAATGAGCAGCATCGCTTCGGAATCGTTCAGGCCCAACCGTCTGTAAGAGGAAAGCAGCATATACGGAATATATACTCCGCCTTCCTCCGCAGCGGCTGCCCTTCCCTTCGCGTAAGCTTTCCTCAATTCTTCGGACAAATGTTGCAGCCTCCTTAAACGGACCGCGCTTTACGCCTGCGCTGCGGTCAAGCAAGCGCGATCTCCAAAGCTCCGACCGACCCTATTACGGATAAAGCCGGTACAGCATGCGCGGAAACGGAATCGTCTCGCGAACGTGATCGAGACCGCATATCCAGGCCACCGTCCTCTCCAGCCCCAGACCGAAGCCGGAATGCGGCACCGACCCGTACCGCCGCAAATCGAGATACCAGCGATAGTCGTCTTCCGGCAGCTTGTGCTCGGCGAAACGCTCCGCCAGCAGCTTGGGATCGTCGATGCGCTGCGATCCGCCGATAATTTCCCCATATCCTTCCGGGGCGATCAGATCGGCGCACAGCACGACCTCTGGCCGGTTCGGATCGGGCTTCATGTAGAACGATTTGATGCCGGTCGGATAATGCGTAATGAATACCGGCCGGTCGAACTGTTCCGCGATAGCCGTCTCATGCGGCGCGCCGAAATCGTCGCCCCAGGAAATGTCGAAGCCTTGCCCGCGCAGCCATTCGATCGCTTCGTCGTACGTCATCCGGGGGAACGGCGCCTTGACCGCTTCCAGCTTCGAGACGTCGCGGCCGATCGTCGCCAGCTCCCGCCCGCATCGCTCCAGCACCGTCTGCACGACATGCGCGACGAACCGTTCCTGAATGCGCAAGCTTTCCTCATGATCGACGAACGCCATCTCCGGCTCGATCATCCAAAATTCGATCAGATGGCGACGCGTCTTCGATTTCTCGGCGCGGAACGTCGGGCCGAACGAATACACTCTGCCGAGCGCCATCGCCGCTGCTTCCATGTACAGTTGGCCGCTTTGGCTCAAATACGCGTCGTCGTCAAAATATTTCGTATGAAACAGATTCGTCGTACCTTCGCAGGAGGACGGCGTCAAAATCGGCGGATCGACCTGCGTAAAGCCGTTATCGTCGAAAAATTGCCGGATTGCCCGTATAATTTCCGCACGGATTTTCAGAATCGCCCGCTGTCTCGGCGAACGAATCCACAAATGGCGGTGATCGAGCAGAAAATCGACGCCATGCTCCTTCGGTGTAATCGGATACGGCTCCGCCAGCTGGATCACGTCGATCGCTTCCACAACCAGTTCATAGCCCGATACGCTGCGGGCGTCTTCCTTGACGGTTCCCGTCACGTACAGGGAGCTCTCCTGGGTCAGCCTGCGGGCGGCTTCCCAGACGTCATCGGCAACGTCCTGCCGGGCGACAAGGCCCTGCATCAGGCCCGTGCCGTCACGGAGCTGCAAAAACTGAATTTTCCCGCTGGAACGCTTGCCGTACAGCCAGCAGCCGATGCGCACGCGCTGGCCCGCATAATCGGCGGCCTGGCCGATCGTGATGAACGACAGATTGTCCATATGTCCGATCACTCCACCTTTTCGATTATCTCCTTCGACCGATCGTCCGGCTTCTTCGTCTGCAGCACGAGCCGGTACGTATCGCGCGCGATCAGCAGCTCCTCATTCGTAGGCACGACCAGCACCCGGACCCGCGAGTTGTCAGTTGAAATAATGCGCGGATCTTTGCGGCGTTCGGCGTTTCGTTCCCTGTCGAGCTCGACACCGAGAAACGTCAGCCCGCTGCAGACCGCTTCCCGCAGCTCAACCGAGTTTTCGCCGACGCCGGCCGTGAAAACGATGACATCCAGCCCGTTCATCGCCGCAGCATAAGCGCCGATATACTTGCGTATCCGGTACGTGTACATATCGAAGGCGAGCTTCGCGTTTTTGTCCCCTTCCCGCATCGCCTCGACAATTTCGCGCATATCGCTCGTCGAACCGGAAATCGCCATCAGGCCGCTGTGCTTGTTGAGCATGGAGCTGACCTCGCTCATCGTCAGATCTTCCTTGGCCATCGCAAACGGCACGATAGCCGGGTCGAGATCGCCGCTGCGCGTCCCCATCATCAGCCCTTCCAAAGGCGTCAGCCCCATGCTCGTATCGTAGGACCGGCCGTGCAAAATCGCCGTTACGCTCGCCCCGTTGCCGATATGGGCCGAAATCATCTTGAGCGATTCAAGCGGCTGTCCGAGCAGCCTGGCCGCCTTGTCGCTTACATATTGATGCGACGTGCCGTGGAAGCCGTAGCGACGGATTTTGTGCCGACGGTACAGCACCTTCGGAATCGCGTACAAGTAAGAGGTTTCCGGCATCGTCTGATGAAAGGCCGTATCGAAAACGACAGCCTGCGGCACGTCAGGCAAATTCGCTTCCACCGCGGCAATACCCATCATATGGGCAGGATTGTGCAGCGGCGCAAGATCGAACAGCTTGCGGATTTCCAGCTTGACCTCGGGCGTCACGAGCACCGATTCCTTGAACGCCTCGCCGCCGTGCACGACCCGGTGGCCGACCGCGTCGATTTCGTCAATCCGTTTCAATACCCCCAATTCGGGGTGGACGAGCATTTCGATCACGCGCTTCACCGCGGTGACATGATCAAGTATTTCGCTGACGCTCCGCACTTCGGGCTTTCCTGCCGCGTCATGCGTCACGATCGAGGAATCCATGCCGATCCGCTCGACTCTGCCGCTCGCCAGCACCGATTCGTCATCCATATTGTACAACTGATATTTAAGCGAGGAGCTGCCCGCGTTGATCACGAGTACTTTCATAGCCTGTCCCCATCCTTGTCGTATTTGAAAAAGCCGGCGCCGGTTTTGACGCCGAGCTGGCCTGCCCGTACCATTTTTTTCAGCACGATGGACGGCCGGTACTTCAGTTCGCCGTATTCCCGGAACATCCGCTCCAGCGCCGCCAATACCGAATCGAGACCGAACCGGTCCGCCATCTCCAGCGGTCCGTGGTGGAACGAATAGCCGATCCGCATCGCGCTGTCGATATCTTCCGCAGACGCCACGCCTTCCTCCAGCACGTGCAGCGCCTCGTTGATGAGCAGGCAGATCAGCCGCGTTGTCACAAATCCGGGCGATTCGAACACCATGATGCCTTTTTTATGAATCGTCTTTTCGACGAAATGTTTGGTGCGGGAAAACGTCTCGTCCGACGTCTTCAAGCCGCGGACAAGCTCGACCAGATCGATTTTATGAACCGGATATATAAAATGCATGCCGATGACCCGCTCCGGATGGCGGGTTACGCTTGCCAGCTCCGTCAAGCTGAGCGTCGACGTATTGCTCGCAATGATGGCGTCTGGACTCAATATCCGGTCCAACCGGCCGATCACCTCTTTCTTGCTGTCCAAATCTTCGGTAATCGTCTCAATGACCAGTTCGCAGTCGGACAGCTCGTCGAGTCGGGCGGCATTATGTATCCGGTTCAGCACCAGCTTCTTCTCGGCCAGCGTCAATGCCCACTTCTCGATTTGCTTGTCCAGGCTCAGCTCGATCATCTCCCTGCCGTAAGCCAGCTTCTCCGGAGATTGTTCGACAATATATACGTCAAGCCCTTTGAAGGCAAGCATTTCCGCAATACCTTGACCCATTGTGCCGACACCGACGACACCGACTGTTTTGATTCTCATGAATGTTCCCCCTTCTGACTTTGCGTCGTGCCGTTCACATCTTATATTATAACGGTTCGCAAAAAAAATAAGAAGGCGAGCCGCACGCCCGCCTTTTTTTTCTATATCGCATTGTGAACAATTTACGAACGCTGCGCAAACGGCGTACAAAAACCGCCTTCCGCTTACGCGCTGCGGCTTTCCCCGTGCTCCGCCAGCAGTTCCCGGAACCGGTTCCCGTCCATCGTCTCCTCGTGAACAAGCACGTCGAGCGATTGCAGAAATACCGTTTTGTAGCCGGCGAGCAGTTCCTTCGTCCGTTCCATAAGCCGGTCCAGAATCGTCCCCGTCACTTTCGCCCAGCTGTCGGGCGTCATCATGCTGCTGTCGACGATGCCCGCTTCTGTCAGTCCCGATTCAACCATTGTGCGCACGATCCCCATCGCCTGCTCGAAATCGCCCCGGGAGCCGGTGCTGCGGTCGCCGTAAAACATCTCTTCCGCCGCAGCCCCGCCGAGCGCGATCATAATTTGCCCTTCGAGAAATTCCCGGGTATACAGGTACCGGTCCTGCTGCGGATTGTGACGGACATAGCCGAGCGCCTGGCCGCGCGGCGATAGCGCCACCTGGGAGACGCTGCCCGGCCGCACCAGCTCGGCGACGATCGCATGGCCCAACTCGTGAAGCGCCACGCGCTCGCGCTCCTCCCGCGTCGCTTCGCGGTCGGTTTTCTCGCCCATCATCACTTTGTCGATCGCCATCGCCAAGTGGTGCTGCCGGATCGCTTCCTCGTTCTCGCGCATCGCGTAGATGGCGGCTTCGTTCAGGACGCTCTCCAGCTGTGCGCCCGAGAAGCCGAACGTTTCTTCGGCCACTTGCTCCAGACTCACGTCCTCGGCGAGCGGCTTGTTGCGGGCATGAATGTTCAATATATGCTGCCGACCTTTTTTGTCCGGCAGATCGACCCCGATATGCCGGTCGAAGCGTCCCGGACGAAGCAGCGCGCTATCCAGCATCTCCTTGCGGTTCGTCGCTGCGATCAGCAGGATGCGCGGCGTATCGGACGTATGAATGCCGTCCATCTCGGTCAGCAGCTGGTTCAGCGTCTGATCGTATTCGCGGTGCTGGCCGCCGTCCCGCTTGCCGCCAATGACGTCGATTTCGTCGATGAAGACGACCGCGCCGCTTTTGCCGGCCTTGACCGCTTTGTTGCGGGCTTCCTTGAACAGCTCGCGGATGCGGCTCGCGCCGACGCCGACGTACATCTCCACAAATTCGCTGCCGGATGCGGCTACAAAGACTGAATCGGTATAATGGGCGGCCGCTTTGGCAAGCAGCGTCTTGCCGGTTCCCGGCGGCCCGGTCAGCAGAATGCCTTTCAGCGGGCGTATGCCGAACTTGGCAATTTGCTCCTGATTCACCAAAAAATCGAGCGCCTCGGTCAGCTCCTGCTTCGCCCGTTCCTGTCCCCCGATCTCGTCGAACGTTAGCTGTACGGACGAGCGCGCCGGCAGACGGCGCTTCCCGCCGGCCGGCGCAACGTTGCCTCGCGCCCGCACCGCATAGAACAGAAGGCCGCCGAGCGCGGCGACGAGCAGCAGCGGCACGATATTCACCTTCAGGAAGACAAGAAAAACGAGCAGCACCGGCAGGAAGCCGATCGCGATTTCCTTACCGTACTTAAGCATTCGGCCACACTCCCAGCGTATCGGGAATGCGCGGCAGCACGACATGCTTCACGGCATCGCCCCGGCGCATCGTAATATACACATTGTCGGCGTCGATTTCGGTCGAGGCCTTGAAGCCCGGATAAGCTTGCTCCAGCTCCTTCAGCGCCGCCGGAATTTTGGAGTACCGCCTCGTCTCCATCGCTTCCGCCACGTCGAACAAAACGGCAGACCATATCGGTTCCAGTCCGGCGTCCTCCGAATCTTCGATAAAGAGCCGGACTTTTCGGTCGCCGATGGCAGGCGCCCCCTGCGTGACGATCCGCTCATATACTTCGCGCAGATCGGCATCCGGCGCAAGCTTGAGATGCACGTTCACATGATCGGCATCGATAACCGGCTTGCCCGACACGACGCCCGGCACTTCCCGCAGCGCTTCTTCGAGCGGGCCGGCCACTACCACTTGCTTATATAGAAACCAACCGCCGAACAGCAGTCCGGCAGACAATACGGCGGTTAGAATGATGGGAACGATTCGCAGTTTGATGTTCATGATGTAAAAACCCCCTTCCTCGTCGCCACCATGATTCACTTCGCCTAGCAGACAGATCTATAGGAAAAGTATATCATAGCGCGATGCGCAAAAGGGGGTGTAATATCAGGAAACGTCAGTCGGCGGTACGTCCGGGAATCCGGTACGTTACCTTGTGCGTTCCGTCCTTAAAGTCGTAAAAATCGTAAAAATATTTGCCGCCCGCATCCGGCAGCGAATAAAACACTTCCCACGCCGGCTCGCCCTGCAGAAGTCCGGGGCGGATGCGGACGATATCGGCTCCCGCGTAGCGGCTGCGGACCCGTTCTTTCACCTCGTCCGGCGAGACCGCCTCGGCCGCCTTGACCGTCCGGATACCGCGATCCCGCAACCATACCCATACCTCTTCGCCGTCGCCGTCGATCCCTTTGACAATCCAGAACGTCTCGTCCCAGACGACCTTTTCAGCGCGCAATACTTCGGTCAGTCCGGCCAGCTCCTTCGCCCTTGCGGACGCTTCCCGTTCCTCGTTCCAGACCGGCTGCTGGATAACCCGGTAATATTGGTGGATGGCGATGACGGCGAGCAGCAACGCCGCAGCGGCAACGGCCGCCCAACGCCGCGGCGTCATGATCGGGGGCGCTTTTTTGCGTTGCGCCCGCATCAGCCGTTAATGAGACGCTCGAACGACTGTTGAGCGTCGCGGCGTATTTTCTCCTCGTCAAGCAGCGTGCACACGCCGCCTTTCACCACTTGGCGGCCGTCGATCCATACGTGGCGGACGTCGCGGCCGTTCGCCGCGTAGACGAGATGGGATACGAGATCGGAATGCGGATAGAAATGGGCCTGCTCCGTATCCAGCGCAATAAAGTCGGCCTTCATGCCGGCCTTGAGCACCCCGAGATCGTCCCGCCAGAGCGCCCGCGCGCCGTATACCGTCGCCAGACGGAGCGCTTCGATCGCCGGCACGGCCGTCGGGTCGCCCGATACGCCTTTATGGATGAGCGCCGCAAGCCGCATTTCGTCGAACAGATCGAGATTGTTGTTGCTTGCCGCCCCGTCCGTCCCAAGCGAAACCTTGACGCCAGCCCGAAGCATATCGGGAACCCGCGCGACGCCGCTTGCCAGCTTCAAATTGCTGGCCGGATTGTGGGATACCGATACGCCGCGTTCGGCCAGAAGCGCAATCTCTTCGTCAGTTAGATGAACGGCATGCGCGACGAGCGCTTGGCGCGAGAAGAAGCCGAGACGGTCCAGATGCTCGACCGGCCGGGCACCGTAATCACGGACGTTCTGCTCCACCTCCGCAATCGTCTCCGACATATGCGTATGGAGCGGCACGTTCAGATCGTGGGCGGCCTGCACGAACTGTTCGATATACGCCGGAGGACAAGTATACGGCGCGTGCGGGGCCATCATCGCCGTAATCCGGCCGTCCGCCTTGCCGTGCCAATCCCGGACGAAACGGATCGCCTCCTGCAGCTTCGACCGGCGCTCCTCTTCCGGCCCGAGACCGATAACGCCGCGCATCAGAGTGCCGCGAATGCCGGACTGCTCGACCACCTCCGCGACAACCTCCATCCGGTCGTACATATCGACGAACAGCGTCGTGCCGGATTTGAGCATTTCGACGATGGCCAGCGCAGCTCCCGTTTTCACGTCTCGTGCCTCGTATTTCGCTTCCATCGGCCACATCTTTTCCTGCAGCCACACTTGCAGCACTTGATCGTCGGAATAGCCGCGAAGCAGCGTCATCGACGCATGGCCGTGCGTGTTGATCATCCCGGGCATGAAGACGAGTCCTTGACCGCTTACTTTCTCCGCATCCGGCGACACGCCGGCAGGCGCTTCCGGACCGATATAGGCAATCCGGTCTCCTACTACATGCATATACCCGCGCACGACCGGATGCTCCTCATCCATCGTGACAAAAATTCCGTTCTCAATCAGCCATTCCTTCATCGGTTTCGTCCCTTTCTTTATCCAAATAATAGGCCAGGCTTAACAGTTGGGTCGTAAAATCGGCATGATGAATCCGAACCTCGTCGGGCGCCTTTAAAATGACCGGGGCGAAATTGAGAATGGCTTCAATGCCGGCCTCGATAAACCGGTCTGCAACATTTTGCGCTTCGACAGCCGGCACCGTAATGATGCCGACGCGGATGTCGAGCCTGCCGACCGTTTCCTTCAGTTCCTCCATCGGCTGAACGGTCAGGCCGTTGATTTTCATCCCGACTTTGCCCGGATGGGCGTCGAAAACGGCCGTAATTTTCATATTGTCCTCGACGTAGGTATTGTAATTGCACAGGGCATGTCCCAGATTGCCGGCACCGACAAGAGCGACGTGCAGCGGCTTGTCGAGCTTCAGGATTTGGCGTATTTTCTCGATCAGATACGATACGTCATAACCGATGCCCTTGCGTCCGAATTCGCCGAAATAGGCCAGATCCTTGCGGATTTGCGCCGGATTAAGGTCCAGCTTCTGTCCGAGCTCCTGCGACGAGACGGTCTGGACATCACGCTTGGACAGCTCCGTCAGAACGTTGAGGTATACCGGCAGCCGTTTGACGACCGCTTCCGATATTTTCGACTGCTTCATGCTTCCGCCTCCTTCCGATGGCCGCCTGCCAGCCATTCGCGCATCCTGGGAATCATTTTATCGAGATGCATATGCTCGATTTTCGGTCCCGGCAGCGAATACAGAAAATGTTTGCCGTAATACGTCTCAATCACTCGCGTGTCATAGATCAGCACGACGCCGCGGTCCTGCGCCGTTCTGACCAGACGGCCGAAGCCTTGCTTGAATCGGATGACCGCTTGCGGGACGGACAGCTTCATGAACGGATTCTGCTTCTGCTCCTGCAGCATTTCCGACTTGGCTTCGATGAGCGGATGATTCGGCGGCTGAAAAGGCAGCCGTACAATCGCCAGACAAGTGAGCGCTTCGCCGGGAATGTCTACTCCTTCCCAGAAGCTGCTCGTGCCGAGCAGCACCGAAGCAGGCTGCTGCACGAACCGCCTCGTCAGCTTGCTGCGGTTGCCGCCGTCCACACCCTGTCCCAGCACCTGAATGCCGCTGTCCGACAGCTCTTCCTTGAGCTTGTCGTAAGTGTGCCTGAGCATACGGTACGACGTAAACAGGACGAGCATCCGTCCGTTCGTTTCGCGGGCCGCCTCCGCAAGCGACGAAGCCAGCATCGAGACAAACCGTTCGTCGCCGTTCGCGCCCTTCAGAACGGGAAAATTGCGCGGAATGATGACGAGCGCCTGCTCGCGATAATTGAACGGAGAAGGCAGCTGCACCGTCTTGAGGCGGCCCTGCTCCTCCTGCCCCGACAACCCGATCTGTTCGCAAACGTATTGAAACGACTTCTGAACCGACAACGTGGCGCTTGTCAGAACGACGCTCTTCTTCCGGTTGAAGAAATATTCGCGAAGCTCGCCGCTTACATCGGCAGGCACGGCGAACAGATGAACCGATCGGCCGGGGCGGCCGGACGTTCCCGTTTCGATCCAGTAAACGGTGTCGGCCTTGTCCGCCTTAATGAACGTGCGCAAATCGTCCCGGGCTCTGGAAATATCTTTGACGCAGCCGTTCAAATCGGTCACGAGCGCCTGCATCGCATGGTCGTCCGACCGTTCCTTGATCTCCGACAACGTCTTGTCCAGCTTGCGGACGGCCGGCTGAAGCGCGGCGTAAACGTTCGCTTCGACGCCCGCGATCGTTTCCCAATCCCCAGGCATGCGATCTCTCCGCAGACGGTACACCGTCTGCGCGTTATCCTGGCTGTCGCCGCCTTTGCCCGCTACGCCATGCAGCAGCTCAAACAGCTTGTCCCAATGCTCTCTCGCTTCGGCGAGCGCCGGAATGAGCTCGTCGATCGTTTCCCGCCACGCTTGCGCGAATTCGTCGTCTTCGCCTGTCAGCTTGACGCGCAGCGCCATCAGAAGACCTTGACGAGCGTCTTTGACGAGCCGGGTAAGCGGCTGCACGAGCGAATAATAGGAAAGCTGCAGCCCGAGATGCTTGCCCGCCACTTCTTCCAGATGATGCGCCTCGTCGACGATCAGATGGTCATAGGCCGGCAGCAGCCGATGCTCGGCGCGTATATCGGTGAACAGCATCGAATGATTCGTAATAATGACGTCGGCCAGGCCCGCTTCATGCTTGGCCCGGTGGTAGAAGCAGCGCCTGAACCACGGGCAGGCGCGGTTCAGACAGGAGTCGGCGTCGCTTGCCACGGTGCTCCAAAACTCGGCTCCCTTGCTTCCGAGATTCAACTCCTCCTGATCGCCCGTTTCCGTCTCCCCGAGCCATGTCACCATTTGCGATGCGGTCAGCGCGTCGTCGATCGGCGAAGCGAAATCGCGGCTGTTGACTTTGGCTTCGAATTTGCGCAAGCATAAGTAATTGCCTCTGCCTTTAAATATCGCGGCTTTAAAAGGGAACGGAAGCAGTTCCTGCAGCAGCGGGATGTCGCGCTGGCGAAGCTGCTCCTGAAGATTAATGGTATGCGTGCTGACGACTATCTTTTTCTCCTGGCGGATACCATAATAAAGAGCAGGAATTAAATAGCCGAGCGACTTGCCTGTTCCGGTCCCGGCCTCGATCAGCAAATGGCTGTCGTTCTCCAGCGCCTCATGCACTTCCCGGAACATCTGGTCCTGCGCCTCGCGTTCCTCATAGCGGTCGAACAGATCGCGGAAGCGCGATTTGACGCCGCTCAAATATTGCTCGTACGATACGTTCTCGAGCGGCGATTCTTCCATTTCGGCCCGCGGCGGCAACTCATCGGTCCAGTCGCCGGCTTTGAGCGCGAATTGGTTATAATAGGCGTAGGCGTCCGGATCGACGGAAGTTTGGGTTTGCTTCCAATCCAAAACTTGACGGACGAACCAGCCCAAATCGTCATACTCCGGAATAATACCGGCGAACCGTTGAAGCGTCAAGAGCGGCAGCTCCCGCATTTTGCGAACGCAAGCCGCGAACAGTTCCGCCGTCGCCATGGCGTCGCTGTCGGCCTGGTGCTGGCGGTCATGCCTTATGCCGAACAGCTCCGTTACCGAACCGAGCTGATATGTGCCGAGCGACGGATATAAAATGCGCAGCAACTCAATCGTATCCAGCCTTCGTCCGACGAACGGCCCGTATCCGCACCGGTCGAGCGCCGTATTCAAAAAAGAGGCGTCAAACCCGACATTGTGCGCGACGAGCACCGTGTCGCCGATAAGCCGGACGACTGCCATCATCACTTCATCGAGCTCGGGCGCATTTTCGACAGTGCGGTCGTCAATTCCCGTCAATCGGGTAATGAACGGCGGAATGCCGCCGTTCGGACGGACGAAGGAGCTGTACGTATCGATAACGGCCAGCTCCTCGTCAAGCACCACGATCCCGACTTGTATAATATCATCATCGGGCTGATGACCCGTCGTTTCCAAATCCAACACAGCAAATTTCATCCGGTTCCCGATCCTCTCACATACAACTAAGCTCGGCGCTCCCGAAATACAAAGCCATGTGGCCGCGCTTTTCCTTGCATGATTTCAAATTATTCAGCGGGTCCGCAAAGCCGGGGTCGGTTTCATGGGCTTTGCGAAAATAATATTCCGCTTGTTCCAACTGCAGATGAACGGCCTGGATGCAGCCGAGCGCATTGTATCCGAGAGCCTGCAGACGGGGATGGTCGGTCAATGCGACCAGCAGTTGAAAATGCTTCTGTGCTTCGTCCCACTGCTGCAAATGCATGAACGACATCGCCAAAAACAGACGCGACAGGTTGCATTCCGGCGCCTTGGCGACAGCCGTTTGAAAAGCGTCCGCCGCCTGCTCGAACATCAACAGCTTGAAATAGCCTTGTCCTTTGGTCAAGTATAAGGCAGATTCGGATAATGCCTCCGCGTCGGCCGGCTCGCCGCCGGTTCCCTTCGCCTGCTTGCCGGCAGAAGCTTTCGCCGGTTGATCCGGCTGCTGCGTTCCGCCGGCCATTTCGTAAAATGCCGACATTTTTTCTTCAAATCCCAGCCATTGTTCGATCAGGGAGTCGCTTACGGTGCGCAGCTGATCGATCTGCTCGTTCAGGCGCAGCCGCTCTTCATCGGAAACATGGGGATAAGTCGTCAAAATTTCATCAAGCAGTTCATTCATGACCGCAAACATTTGGCGAAACATAAGCCGCATCCCACCTTCGCTTCGAATGAGAAAGTGTTACGCTCATTCTGCGTCGATGGGGTGCTTTTCATACCCCATGCCAGCCGTTACATAAGGCTGCAATTACGCAGCAGCCTTCAGTCAGCATAATCCTTTCGTTACAAAATAGTGGCGTGCTTCTCCTCCGCCATCGTCGCGACCGGACGGTTATGCGAATCCAGTACGATTACTTTCGGCGCGTACGCCTTCGCTTCCTCCTCGGTCATTAAACCGTAAGAAATGATGATAACCTGGTCTCCAGGCTGTACGAGCCGGGCTGCCGCCCCGTTAAGGCAGATGACGCCCGATCCCCGCTCTCCCGGAATAACGTACGTTTCCAGTCTTGCGCCATTGTAATTGTTGACGATTTGGACCTTTTCATTCGGCCAAATATCGGCCAGTTCCATCAATTCTTCGTCGATCGTAATACTTCCGACATAATTGAGATTGGCTTCGGTTACCGTCGCCCGGTGAAGCTTCGATTTCATCATGGTGCGGAACATGCTTGAGTCACCTCCTGCAGATTCAGCAGACGGTTGTCAATGAGACGCGTGCTGCCGAATTTGACGGCCAACGCCAAAATCAGTTCCCCGGAAATTTCGGCCAGCGGCGTATCGGCGCCGGGCTGTTCCAGTTCGGGATACGTCAATACTTCCACGTAATCGATGACGGCCAGCGGCGCCGTCCGGATATGCGATTTGACCCGCTCTTCCAGAATGGGAGCGGTCATGCCGGGCTCCGCGCTCCACCTCTGTGCGTGTTCGAGCGCCTGCGACAGCACGACGGCCTGGCGCCGCTCTTCGGGAGACAGGTACACGTTGCGCGAGCTGAGCGCAAGGCCGTCGGGCTCCCGAACGGTCTCCACCGGGACGATGTCGACCGGAAAATTCAAATCTTCGACCATCGTCCGGATGACCGCGATTTGCTGAGCGTCCTTCATACCGAAGTATGCCCGATCCGGCCCGACGATGTGCAGCAGTTTGCTGACAACTGTCGCCACCCCGTCGAAGTGTCCCGGACGCGAGGCGCCGCACAAGCGTTCGGTTACGCCGCTGACCGATACGATCGTGCGCTGCCGCTTCGGATACATCTCCTCAACGGTTGGAAGAAATACGAGATTGGCGCCGCATTCGGCGGCGAGCTTCAGATCGCGGTCCTCGTCTCGCGGGTAACGTTCCAGATCTTCGTTCGGGCCGAATTGCAGCGGATTGACGAAAATGCTGATCACCGTAAAATCGCATTCCGCGACGGAACGGCGCAGCAAAGCGGCATGCCCTTCATGCAAATATCCCATCGTCGGAACGAATCCGACGGACGCGCCGGGATGCTCGCGCCGGAAGGCGGCGATCCGCTCCCTTACGTCGGCAATGCTTCTGCTAATGTTCATGGCGTCTTCCTCCCGTCTTGCCCGCCGTACAACGACATCGCCTCATCCTTGCTTTGCGCCGCCGTCGCAGCTTCGAATGCGTGGCGCTGTTCGGGAAATGCGCGTTGTTTGACATCGCCGACATAGCGGCCGATCGCGTCGCGAATCGTCGTGCCGATATCGGCATACGTTTTTACGAACCGTTTCTCGCGGTAAGGCGAAGCGTATTGCAGCAAATCATGGAAGACGAGCACCTGACCGTCGCAATGGCGCCCGGCGCCGATCCCGATTGTCGGAATAGACAATCGGTTCGTAATTTTCTCGGCAATCGGTTCGGTGACGAGCTCCAGCACGATAGCGAATGCGCCCGCGCTTTCGAGCGCAAGCGCGTCCGCGAGCAGACGCTCCGCTTCCTGTTCCAGCTTGCCCTGCACTTTGTAGCCGCCGATCTGATGAACCGATTGCGGCGTCAGGCCGATATGGCCCATAACGGGAATACCCGCGCGCACGCAGGCCGCCACTTCGTCGGCGATTTCCCGGCCGCCTTCCATCTTGACCGCATGCGCCCCGCCTTCCTGCATAAGTCGCGCGGCGCTGCGAAGCGCCGTCTCGACGCCGACACGGCTGGTCATAAACGGCATATCGGCGACGATAAACGTGCCGGCGGCGCCGCGGGCCACCGCTTTCGTATGATAAATCATGTCGTCCAGCGTTACCGGAATCGTCGTCTCGTATCCCAGCACGACATTGCCGAGCGAATCGCCGACGAGCAGCAGATCGATTCCCGCTTCCTCCGCCAGCTTGGCCGACGGATAATCGTAAGCGGTCAGCATCGATATCGGAACGCCTTCCTGTTTCATGTTTTTCAATTTCGTAATGGTGAGCGGCCTATGGCTATGGCTCATCGTTATCCTCTCCTTTTTGAATGAGAATGCCTGAACGCAAAAAAAAACCTTTTAGCCGCCGCTAAAAAGGTTCCCAATCAAAAGGAAACGCAAGCCGACAAATTGAAACGCAACCGTTATCGGTGCATAGGCCGTTCCATTGGTTCCTATGCTTGCTTCCTTCTGTCTCGGTCCCTACGGCTCAGAGCAGAGTGCGCAATGCCTGCAGTTACTTCTTATTAACCTGTATCATACCCCATAACACGACGGTGCAGTTCGGCGACATGCGATACCGCCCGTTCGTTTCGAGTATAGCAGAAAATGTTGCGGCCGTAAATGAACGATCATCTGCCCCGGACATCTCGTTATTCGCCGCCTTCTTCCGCAGGCTCGCCCATTTCCGCCGAAAAAACGTCGATTACCGTGCCGTCTTTTTTCCTTACCTTGATTGCGCCGCTGTCGTCCAGGGCGATCGGCGTACCTTCCACGATTCCTTGCGGGGTCGTCAGCACGGCGGGCCGGTTCAGCACGACGGCCAGCGCTTCCCACAACGACTTGACCGGACCGAACCCTTCCGTCAAATACAGCTCGTACAATTGTTCCCACTCGCCCAGGAAATCGGCAAGCAACGCGGTCCGGTCCAGCTTGCGCCCGCATTCGATCGCCAGCGACGTCGCCTTCGCGGCCACCTCGGGCGTATAGTCGGCCGGCTCGAGATTGACGCTGATGCCGACGCCGGCCACAATATAGCGCAGCCGCTCGTCTTCAGCCGACGATTCCAGCAAGATTCCGCTTATTTTTTTGCCGTTTACAAGCAGATCGTTCGGCCACTTGATGCCGATCGGCAATCCGGTGTTGCGCCGCAGCGACCGGCAAAGCGCGACGGCAATCAATAACGTGATCTGCGGAGCGGAATGCACCGGCAGCGGCGGGCGCAGCACCATGCTCATCCAGATGCCTTTGCCGAACGGCGAAATCCAGCTTCGCCCCATCCGGGCCTTGCCGTTCAGCTGCCGCTCGGCAATGACCAGGGTGCCTTCTTCCGCGCCTTCCTCCGCAAGCTTCTGCGCGGCGTCCTGCGTCGATCCGAGCTCGTCGTACAAATAAACGCGCCGGCCGAACCGCTGCGTCCGCAGCTGCCCCATCAGCGTGTCCGCCGTGAGCCGGTCCGGCTTTCCGACAAGCCGGTAGCCGAGTCGTCGGGACGCCTCGAACCGGTAGCCGGCCTCCTCAAGCTTCCGAATCTGCTTCCATACCGCCGTCCGGCTGACGCCGAGCTCTTTGCTTATCGTCTCACCGGACACATACTGTCCGGGTTTCGCTTCAAGCAGCTCCAGCAACGTTGGAGTCATCGTCAGTCACCCCTGTTTTTGTTCCATGTTTCGGCCTGCTCGAGAAGCGCCTCGCGTTCGTTCGGCAGCCGGCCGTACGCCACTTCCCGAAGCAGCTTGTCCAGCAATCGGCCGACGGCGGGGCCCGCCGTCAGACCGAGCCGCCGAATCAGATCCGACCCGCCCACGGCCAGCTCACGCACGGAAGCCGCAGGCAACTCCTTAAGCCATGTCCGGCGCTGCGCCTGCACGTCGGACGGCACGAGCCGGCAGGCGCCGGCAATGGACAGCCAGCCGTCCGCCGCTTCCGCGCCGCATGCGAGAACAGCATCGATCCATTGCGTGCGACTCGCCGAATGAACCGGATTCTCCGGCACCGGTGCCGGTTCCCCGAGCGGTCTCTCTCCGCCTGTCATGGCGTGAAGGCGAACGACGGAAACGATCCGTTCCGTCTCCGCTTTCGGAAACCGCAGCGTCTTCAGCGCGGACGCGGCATCCTCGGGACTTGCGCCCGCCATCATGAACAGCGCGGCCAGCCGTTCGCTCAGTCCGGCGACTTGGCTCAGTCCCCCGGCGCAGCGCGCAAGCGGGCTTCCCGGGTCCGGCCGCTTTGCCGCCCGCAGCGCTTCAGGCAGCGGTTCCTTCGTATACGCCGCCAAACCGCCCGCCGTCAACAGGGCGAGCCCCCGTCCCGGGTCCGGGCCTGCCATTATTTTCTCCAGCTCGGCGCGAATCCGTTCCATCGCAATGTGGCGCAGCAGCTCGCGGCACCGGACTAGCGCCTTCCAAACCGAGAAGGCGAGCCGGAAGCCGAAAACGGAAGCAAAGCGGATCGCTCTCAGCATCCGCAACGCGTCCTCGCGAAACCGTTCCTCCGGATCGCCGACGCAGCGGATAACGCGGCGTTTCAGATCGGCGATGCCGCCGAACGGGTCGACGACCGTCCCGTCCGCCCGCATCGCGATCGCGTTGATCGTAAAATCGCGGCGCATCAGGTCTGTCGTCAAATCGTCGACGAATTCGACCTCCGACGGTCTGCGGTGATCGTGATAGCCGGATTCGACGCGGTATGTCGTCACCTCGCAGGTCCGACCGCCCGAACGGACCGTTACCGTGCCGTGGCGAAGGCCGGTCGGCAGCGTCCGCGGAAACAGGGCGGCGACTTGCTCCGGCAAAGCCGAAGTGGCGATATCGATATCGGCGAGCGGGCGTCCCATCAACGAATCGCGGACGCAGCCGCCGACGAACACCGCCTCAAATCCGCCGCTCTCCAGCTTCCGAATAACCGGCAGCGCCTCCTGCATCAACGGATCGAGCGGCCGCATCGGTCAATCCCCGCATACCGGAACCGGAAGTTCCGCCTCGACGCCAAGCACCCGGTAATAAATGCGTTCGTACTCCGAGGTGATCAAATCGTTGCAGAACCGCGTTCTCGAACGTTCGATGCAGGCGGCCCGGAAGCGGGCGTACAGCTCAGGCTGCGTCAGCAGCCGCACCGCATTGCGCGCCATTGCTTCCACATCCCCGATCGGCGAAAGATAACCGGTTATTCCGTCCAGCACAAGCTCGGGGATGCCGCCGGCAAGCGAGCCGATCGTCGGCACGCCGCATGCCATCGCCTCCAGGGCGACCAGGCCGAAGCTCTCCTTCTCCGAAGGAAGAAGCAATAGGTCGGCCATCGAGATCACTTGGGCGACATCCTCCTGCTTGCCGAGAAAATGAACGTTGTCTTCAAGCCCCATCTGCTTGATTTTGCACTGTATTTTCGACAACTCCGGGCCTTCGCCGACGAGCAGCAGCTTGCTCGGAAGCTGCTCGGCCACCAGCGCAAAAATATCGATGACGTCGCTGACGCGCTTTACCGGACGGAAGTTGGAAATATGCATCAATACTTTTTCATGCGGCAGCGCGTAGTCGTTGCGAAGCTGGCTTGCATCGCGCGGATAATAGATCCGTTTGTCCACGAAGTTATAAGTCAGGTCGATCGGGGAATCGATATCGAGCAGCTCTCGCGTCTCCCGGATCAAATCGTTCGAAACGGCGGTTACCGCATCGCTGCGATGAATGGCAAGCCGGATCAGATCCTTCAGCGACTCGTCCTGCGCTAGCACCGTAATGTCGGTGCCATGCAGCGTCGTGACCGTTTTCAAGTCGCGCCCAACCATCTCTTTCGCCAGATAAGCGCATACCGCGTGCGGAATCGCATAATGAACATGGAGCAGATCGAGCTGCTGCATGTTGACCACCTGGGCCATTTTGCTCGCAAGCGACAGGTCGTACGGCGGATAACGGAATACGTAATAGTCATTGACTTCGACTTCGTGATAATAAACGTTTTTGCTGAAATGTCCCAGTCGAAACGGAATGCTGTGGGTAATAAAATGAATTTCGTGCCCTCGTTCGGCGAGCAATTTGCCGAGTTCGGTTGCTACGACACCCGAACCACCCAGTGTGGGGTAACAGGTTATGCCGATTTTCAGCTTTCGCGCCATAGCGGTGCCCCCCCGTAATTGACATATGGCTTCAATGTCCGGTTTTCTAAAATATATTCGCGCACAACCCGGTCTACATCAGCGGACGATCAAAATAAATCGACTGCAAACGGACGCTTCATCGCGAATCCTTCCGCATAAGCGCAGGACATCGATTGGCCGAGCAGCGCATCGCGCGCTTCCACGCGCTCCACATACCGCTGGTTAAGCGGAGTCGCTACCCGGTCTTCGCCGGCTTCCACCGGCGCGAATTGCGACCGGTACGCTTCGAGCGCGCGCCTCTTCGTCTCCTGAAACGGGGTAATGTCTACGGTCAATGTGACGTTCTCCACATCGTTGATATAATAGAAAACCAGTTGGCTGACCTGCCAGGCCGGCAGCTCCGGTCGGTAGCGGAGCAGCTTGGCGTTGAATACCGCTTCTTCGACCATCCGGCTGCATTGATTGTGATCCGGATGGCGATCGTTCCAATACGGGGCAAATACGATACGCGGGCGAAAACGGCGAATTTCCGCCGTTATCGCGCCGATCTGCGACTCGTCGAACGACAGCCCGCGATCGGGCAAACCGAGACAGGTTCGGGCCGATAAACCAAGCACCGCAGAAGCGGCGGCGGCTTCCTGCCGCCGCAGTTCTACGGTGCCGTTGGAGGACATCTCGGCCGCGGTCAAGTCGCATATGCCGACATGCAAGCCGGCATGCACATGCTTGGCGATCGTCCCCCCCATCCCGATCTCGGCATCGTCCGGATGAGCGCCGAATATAAGTATGTCCAGTTTATCCAGTTTACGGATCATATCGTCCCACCTGTCTGTTCATCGGCCTTGTATTTGTGGACAAGCTCCCTCCATGCAAAATCGCCGCGCTCCAGCGCCTTGACCAGCAGTTCGGCCGTCGCCACATTCGTTGCGACCGGAATGCCCTGAACGTCGCACAGCCGAAGCAGCGCAATAATATCGGGTTCGTGAGGCTGCGCCATTAACGGATCGCGCAGAAAAATGATCAGATCCAGCTCATTGCGCGCTACAAGCGCGCCGATCTGCTGATCTCCCCCGAGCGGTCCGGACAGAAATCGATGTATATTCAGATTGGTCTTCTCCATAATCCGCATGCCGGTCGTCCCGGTCGAATACAGCTTATGCGGCCGAAAAACGTGCTCGTATGCGGTAACGAAGTTGACCATCTCTTCTTTTTTTCGGTCATGCGCGATGAATGCGATGCTCATTTGTGCCATCATTTCTCTCCCCCTCGGGCTTGTACTGCGTTAGCGTCAGTCCATCAAATGCTCGAATCCGTAGATGAGCCCCTTGTAGGTCATCACCTTTTTGATCGCTACGTTCACGCCCGGCATATAGCCTGCCCGATCATACGAATCATGCCGGATTTTCAACGTCTGGCCGAAAGCGCCGAAAATGACTTCCTGCTGGGCGAATACGCCGGGCAGCCGCACGCTGTGAATGCGGAAGCCGTTGTAATAGCCGCCCCTCGCGCCTTCGATCGTCTCTTCCTCTTTCGGATTGCCTTGACGAAACTCCCGGCGCACCTCGGAGATCAGTTCGGCCGTCTTGACCGCCGTTCCGGATGGAGCGTCGAGCTTCTGATCGCCGTGATATTCGATAATTTCGAGATGCGGAAAATATTTTGCCGCTTCGGCGGCGAATTTCATCATCAGAATGGCGCCGATCGAGAAGTTCGGTGCGATCAGACCGCCGATTTCCCGCTCCCGGCACAGCTTGTCCAATTCGTCGATTTGCTCCGGGGTAAAGCCCGTCGTTCCGACGACCGGACGAACGCCGTGCTCGATCGCCGTTTTCGTATTGCCGAAAGCCGCGTGCGGGACGGTAAAATCGACCAGCACATCGGCTTGCGCATCCGCAAGCGCCTCATCAAGCGTCCGGGAAACCGGAACGCCGCAAGCCGGCTTGCCCGCAAGCTCGGCCGCGTCGGTTGCGCCGGCCGACGGATCGACGACCGCCACAAGTCGCAGCGCCTCGTCCTCCAGCACCATCTTGACAACCTCCCGGCCCATGCGGCCACCTCCGCCCGTTACGGCTACTCGTATCTGTTCTGTCATCGTCATCACCTGTTCTTTCTTCGTTTATGTCTGCCGGCGCGATCGCGCATAAAGCGCTGTTTCCGCCTCAAGTCCGCATACAGCGTGCGGGCGGCCGAATGGCCCGGATCGAGCCGCAGCGCTTCGCGGGCATATACGGTTCCTTCCTCCAGTCTGTTCATGCCGGCGCATGCCAGTCCCATCAAATAAAACGCTTCGAACGAAAGCGGGTCGAGCTCGGTAACCTGACGCAGCAGCGGCAGAGCGCCCTCGGTTTGCGGCGGTTCCTCCGCAAGCAGCTTTTCCACTTCGATCAGCAGTATTTTGGCTTCGATCGTCCGTTTGTGAAACCGGTATTCTTCGCGCCCGGGCTCGAGCCCGACCGCTTTCTCCGCATGCAGCAGCGCTTTCGGCCATTTGCCGCTTCGCGAACACGATATCAAACATTTATAATGATAGTCGGCATTGTCCGGATCGGCTTCAATCGCCCGATCGAACCAGTCGATCGCCTGCTCGAAATCCCCGCTTAATATCGATTCGTAAGCTTTTTGGATATATATGCCGCCGTCCATCCGCCTATCCTCCTTGTACATGGCGTGATGGTACAGCATATGTAGAGGCGCCCTTTACGGTTCGGCGTTTTTCTTCGTCCAGCGGTTCGCATCGCGCGTGGCGAACTTGTGCATCACCTTGTTATGGGCTTCCGTAAGATCGATTTGCAGCGAATTGGCGAAGCATATAATAATGAAGAGCAGATCGCCAAGCTCCATCTCGATCGAATTGTCGGCTTCATCCGCCTTCTTCGGCTTCTCGCCGTAAAGATGGTTCACTTCCCGGGCCAGCTCGCCCGCTTCCTCGGTCAGCCTGGCGAGCATCGCCAGCGGACTGAAGTAGCCTTCCTTAAACTGGCCGATATATCGATCGACCTCCCGCTGCATCTCGGCCAATGATTTCTCTGACATCGGCTATGTTCCTTTCGGCTGTAGTTTTACAACTCATATGTTAACGTAAAGCGATGTCGAACACAACGTTTTTCAACGTAAAGCATCGTCTGCCGGTTAAACCTTGGGCACAATTTGATATACTACCAGTATCGGAACCAATATTGCCGGAAGGAGGTCGTTCGTGATGCTGCGCAACTGGGGAGTAAGGCTCCGCACGATCGTTCCCATTCTGCTCGGGACGGCCATTTACGCTTTCGGTTTACAGTTTTTCGTCATTCCGAACCAGCTGATGGAGGGCGGCGTGACCGGCATCGGCGTGCTGCTGAATTATGCGCTCGGCTGGCCGCTTTCCGTATCGACGCTGGCGCTTAATATACCGCTGTTTCTGATCGGCTGGCGATTGCTGGGGAAGGAACAGATGGCTTACACGCTGATGGGAACGGTATCGCTGTCCGTTTTTCTGGCCTTTTGGGAAAAGCTGATCGAGCGGGGATGGATCACGCCGTTTCATACGTCCCAGGATTATATTCTGGCCGCTTTGTATGCCGGCGTTACGCTTGGCGCAGGACTCGGCATCGTCTTTCGCTTCGGCGGCACGACCGGCGGCACAGACATTATCGCCCGTATCGCATCAAGATGGCGCGGAATCGGCATCGGGCAAGTGATATTGGCGCTTGACGCCGTCATTATCGGCGCCTCCCTGCTGTTCATTCCGATCGAAAAAGTGCTTTACACGCTTGTAGCCGTCTTTATCGCTTCCAAGCTGATCGACTTTATTCAGGAGGGCGCTTATGCGGCCAAAGCGTTCTCGATTATTACCGACCGCGGGGAAGAGCTCGCGAAGCGCATTTCCGAGGAACTGGATCGCGGGGTGACGATTATGCCGGCGATCGGCGCTTATTCCGGACAACAGAAGCAGGTCGTCTATTGCGTCGTATCCCGCCATGAAATTCGCAAGCTGAAGGCGATGATCCGCAATATCGACCCGCGCTCGTTCGTCGTAATCGCCGAAGTGCACGATGTGCTGGGCGAAGGGTTCAAGGAGGAGTAATCCGCTTGCGGCGTTTTTCGGAACGTGGACGTTCTTTCGCATAAATCGGCTGCGGCTTGCCTTCCTCTTGCCGTGCCACGACAATATAAGGCTCGCGCATGCGCCGATGCCAGGCCGAATAGGCAAGCATCGCCACGATGAAAGCGCCGATCCAGAATGTCCATACCGCCGGTATGCCGACTATCGGAATCGCTACGGCCGGTTCGTTGTCCGTTTCTTCGCTGCCGTGAAACAACAGCGCCAAAGCGTCCTCCGCCATATCGAAAGAAGCGGCGACCGCGGACTTCTCGCCTTTTCCCTCGGCGGCTTGCGCGAGCAGCCGGTCCATGTAACGGATGGCGCTTTCCGCGCCGGCCACCGTGTCCGGAGAGCGCTGCATGAGCGCCGCCGCTATGACCCGCTCTTCGTGCTCCCGCAGCTGTGCCATCGCCGCGGAGGCGGCGGCTGCCGCGTTGCCCGTCTGGCGGTTCCAAGCCTTTTTGACGCGCGCGATATCGTCGCGCATTACGGGTTCGTACTGCTGCCATAACGGGCGGCCGGGACGGACGAGAACGTCGGCGACAAGCCGGATGCGGGCGGCCGGAGCATACCAGGACGAACCCGGCTGACCGGATTCGAGCGAATGTTTGACCGCCGACAAGCTTTCCCGCACCGAGCGCCAGCCGTCGGGCGTTCCGTAGGCCGTCAGCCGCGCATCGCGCATCAGCCTATCGAGCCGTTCGGCAGCCTGGTAGCCGGCTTGCCGGTTGCCTTCCGAAGCGGCGGCATACAAGCTGATCGCCGCCTGTTCGAATCGAACCCGCAATTCTTTTTGCCCTTTCCCGTATAATGCCTCTTCCCCCAGCGCCTGGGAGTTACGCGCATATCCGATTGCAGCCAAAACCAAACAGAGCGCGACGATAATCCCGAACCGTTTGTTCATGGCAATCCCCTCCCATATGGCTTGCCGCCCGCACGTCGGACGGCCTATTCGTTGTACCATTGTATGAGAGGTTGTCCGCCTTTATTCCGTTCGCGGCATAACTTCGGCCAAAGGACGGCAGATCGTTACCGTGTTCCGGTTCGGCCGCGGACGGCGACTGCCAGCCAGACCGTCAGCATGCTGAACAGCGATAAGCCGTACGTAAAGGTGCGAATCGCCGGCATATCGTCGTCAAGCACCTTCGGCAGCCACGGGTTGACGCCGAACGTATAGTCCACCGTATCGTTGAGAAGCAGCCAGAGCGTCGCCGCGAATGCCGCCATCCGTCCGAACTGCATAAACCGCGCGTAGAGCAGCGCCTCGACGGCCATGCCGAGATGGGACACGACCAGCATATAGTGCTGCCAGTTCAGCGGATCGCCCTGAGCTGCTCCGGCAAAAATCATGACGACGGCCCATATCCCGTATTTGACGGAAGTAACCGCCGCCAGCCCCTCAATAACGGCACGCAATACGCTGCCGGGAAGCGAGGGCCGCTCGGGCGGAAAAAGCAGATAAAGCAAGCTTAGCGTAAAAAAGAGGCTCGCGGTCGGACTGTCCGGCACAAACGGAATCATCCATGCCGGTTTGTTGTCGATCGTAAACAGCAGTTGATCCCCGTACCACAGGTAACCGTATATCGTGCCGAGCAAATTGACGGCGAACAGCGTCCAAAGAACGCCGCGATTCATCAGAAAAGGTCGGCCGAGTAGCGAAGCGAACGGCATTCCATCGCTCTCCTTCCCGATTTCAGCAAAAAACCTGACCGCGAACGATCAGGTTTTGCTTTGCAGTAAAATGCGATTGATGTTATTCGGCCGCGGCTTCCGCCTTCTGCTTGGACAGCCAAGTGGCCAACTGGTCAATTTCATCCGCGCTCAATTTGTCCTTGAAAGACGGCATACCCGGCGGAATGCCTTCGGTAATCACATTGACCAGCTCGTCTTTGGACAACCGGTCGCCGACGCCGCGCAGCGCCGGAATGTTCGCTCCCGGCTGGCCTTTCAGATCGGTGCCGTGGCAGGACAGACAGGTCGCTTTTTCCGCGATTTTCTTAGCCGGATCGTCCGCAGCGACGATCGGCACTTCCTGCTCTGCCGGCGGCTTGTTGCTCGGCGGTTCTTTGCCGGCAAGCGCCGCTTCGCGTGCCTTCTCTTCACGCTCGATATGCTCCGGAACCGTGTTCGTCAGCTCAAGCTGATGCTGATAGTGATCCCAGGACACCTTCGTCAAATAGACGAGCGCGATAAGCGATACGAACATCAGCGACGAAGCGATCGGACGGCGATAGAAGCGGCGCTCCTTGCCCGTATCCAAAAACGGAGCGAGCAGTAGTGCGCCGAATGCGACCCCCGGCACGCCGATCGTGCCGAGCACGACATAATCCCCCGATGCGTACGGATACTTCAGAAATTGATACAGAAACAGGAAGTACCAGTCCGGCATCGGAATATAGCCGACCGTATTCGGGTCCGCCGGATAGCCGAGCGGAGCGGGGTGCGTAATCGTCAGGACGAGAAAACCGACCAAGGCGACGCAACCCACCATCCATTCCTTGAGCAGGAAGTTCGGAATAAAAGCTTCCGACTTGCCCGGAAATGCGGTGTAATCCGGCGGTATCATCGTATGTTTGCGTTTACGGATTCGCGAGTCGCCGACGTAAACGACTTTCTCATTCGAGTTGTGACCGTGCGCCATTATTGCCCCTCCCTTCTCTTATAGCGGTCCCGAAATGCCTTGCTTCCGAATGGTGAAGAAGTGTGCGGCCAGCAGAACGAGCAGAGCTCCCGGCAGGAAGAAGACGTGAATCGCGAAGAATCGAGTCAGCGTTTGCGCGCCTACGATGCTGCCGCCCTGCAGAAGTTCGGCGATGTAAGGGCCGATATACGGAACGGATTCGGCAATCTGAATGCCGACTTTGGTTGCAAAGTATGCCTTGTTGTCCCAAGGCAGCAGGTATCCGGTGAAACCGAGACCCAACATGACGAAGAAAATGAGCATCCCTACGACCCAGTTCATTTCGCGCGGAGCCTTGTAAGATCCTGTAAAGAAAACGCGAAGGGTATGTAGGAACATCATGACGATAACGAGGCTCGCGCCCCAATGGTGCATGCCGCGCACGATGCCGCCGAACGGAACTTTATGCTGCAAATAGTCGACGCTGGCATATGCGTTGATAATATCCGGTACGTAATACATCGTCAAAAACATGCCGGACAAAATTTGGATGACCGTAATAAAAAACGTCAGACCGCCGAAACAATAGACGAAAGCGGAGAAATGATGGGCGGGGTTGACGTGTTCCGGAACTTCGTGATCCGCAACGTCCCTCCACATCGGCGTAATGTCAAGACGTTCGTCAATCCAGTTGTATATCGCTTTAAACATCTGATTTACGCCCTCCTTTAAGATACGCGGGAATTCGGCTTGAGTGGTCCCAGATAAACGAATCCGTTCTCGATTTTCAGCTCGTATTCATCGAGAGGCTGCGGGGCAACCGTCAGATTCTTGCCGTCGATCGAATAACGGGCGTCGTGGCAAGGACACACGTATTCGTTCTTCTGATCCGTATTCCACCCGATCGTGCACCCGAGATGCTTGCATATCGGCGAGAGGGCGTAAATTTCGCCGTTGGCGTCCCGCGTAATCCAGGCCGCTTTCTCCGGGTCGCTCTCATACCAGCCGTCAACCTGGTGAACCTTGAACTTGAATTCCTGCGGCTCTTGCGTAACTTTCGCTTCCTCGACAACTTTAACCCAAGTGCCTTCTTCCTTTTTTTGCAATATAGGATCCACTGCAAACCGGAGCATCGGAAGGACGGGACCGACAGCCATAAACGCGCTGGCGCCGCCGAGCGTATACGCCAAAAATTGACGTCTCGTCATCTCCTTGCGCTTCACCGGGCGGTGTACGGATTCTTCGTGTTCGTGGTTGCTCATCTTCTTGTTCTACCCCCTTTGCCAACCGTATCTCGTGTTTTGCAGACACGGCAAAACACACGACGAACTAAGACATAACCTATAATAGCCTAGGTGTACAAGAGCGTCAAGAATTTGGCATTGCGATTGAAGCCCGTTCCAATTGGCCGGCTCATTTTGTTACGATTTTGTCACATTTGTCCTTGCCTGCCACTTGTTTTCCCCCGCGGATGGCGATTCTATTCTCCCGCTTCGGAATTGCTCGCCGGCGAACCCGACGACCACAGGCGGCGGATCGCTTCCGCGACATGCGAAGCGTCGGGCGCTTTGCCGTCCGGCTCCGGCGCCACGATCAGGTCGGCCGACGGCGCCGTCAGCGCCAGTCCGAAAGTTCCCGTCACAAGCACGACGTACCGGAAACCGGCGGCTTTCGCGCCTGCGCAAAGGTCTTCGAGCAGCGCCGGCGAATCCGCTCCGTAATGGCATGCCGGATAAGTGACGACCCGTCCCTTGAACGGAATTTCGATCAGGTCGAGAACGTCCCGCAATCGCTCCAACGCCTTCGTCGCCTCATACGGCCGCTCCCGTCCCGTCAGGCCGGTCACCGGAAGCAGGCACGTATCGAGATACGGGGACAGCTCATCCCATTGATTCTCGCTGATGTCGCTGAATTTCATAATGCGCATCGGCTCCTTCCATATTATTGTTCGCCGGTTAATGCGAACTTATCCTATCTTACATGACGATGCGCTGTTTTGCCCAGAGAGCAAAAGGATGATTGCGGCGAAGCATGTAAAAAGCCCGCCCGCCACCCTCGGGTGTCGGACAGGCTTTTGTATCCCAGCAATATGGCACCGCCGCTCAATGCCGCAGTGCGTTCAGTTCCTCGGCCAGCCGCCGGAACGTATCCTTGTCTCCCTCGACAAGCGCCGAATCGATCGCCCGGTATATACGTTCGGTACGAAATTTCAGCACAGCCTCGTCCAGCACCATCTCGGCCGCCAGTCCCAGTATCGCTTCATACGCCGTTTTCGCATTGTCCATAGGATACACCTCCACACGGGGTTTAAGAGATCCTATATTCCTTACCTTTCACCACATAGCTCTCCATTGTCTTTCGCATCCGCTGCAAATCGCCTTCCGTCAGTTCCCGAACAACTTTGGCGGGTGAACCAAGTGAAAGAGTATAGGATGGGATTTTCTTGTTCTCGGTAACGAGCGAACCGGCTCCTATTAAAGCATATTCACCGATTTCGGCACCGTTTAGTACGATGGCCCCCATTCCGATTAATGTGCCTTTACCTATTTTGCAGCCGTGGATGATGGCGCCGTGGCCGACCGATATTTCATCGTCCAGCAGAAGCGGCTGGCCGGTATTGACATGGCCGATGACGCCGTCCTGGATGTTGCATCTGCTGCCGATGCGGATCGGGGCCAGGTCGCCCCGCAGCACCGCGTTGAACCAGATTGAGCTTTCCGCGCCGACGGTGACGTCGCCGATCAGCTTCGCGCCCTCGGCGATATATACGTCGTCAGGGACTACCGGCATCCGGCCTTGATAAGGCAATATCACATGGATCTCTCCTTCGATATGTAGTGAGAGATTCTACCAGACGGCGGTTCCGCAAGTCAACGCCGGTTGGCTAGGACAGCGCGATCCTGTCGCCGTCTTCCACCCGGACGCCGGCAACCGCGGACCGTCCGCCGGCCGTCATGCGCAGTACGACTTCTCCCTCTTCGCTCTCCCCTACCCGAAGAAGGCCAAGATGCAGCATCATCGCCACGATGCGCTGTTCGAAAATCGCTTCTTCGGAGTCGTAGTAGAACGGCTTGATAAACGGCGTCAACACCTGCTTCAGCGATTCCGCCGTCACCCAGCGGTCGGCCAGGCTGTCGATCCAACCGACCAGCGCCTGAAGATTCGGAATCGCTCCCTTGTACAGCCTGATCCAGAAGCGGTACAGCTTGGCCGTTTCTTCGCGTTCGGCCGATTGCAATCGTTCCAGCCCGGCGGGCGTCAACGCCAATACCGGCCCGCTCTCGTCCAGCCATTTGGCGAAATAGCAATAGTCGTACAGCAGCGACATGCGGCTCGGATATTCCTTGAACTTTCTCCCGTAACCGAACCGCCAGCCGCCTTTCGGCAGCTCTTCCCTTACGCCGAGCAGCTCCGTCAGCTGCTGAACGCTCCTCTTGTACATCGACCCGTCGGACGTGAGCGGCACATCGTAATGATGGACGTAATGGAGGAAACGCCGGATATCGTCGGCAAGCAGATGCTGCTCATCGCGGTAAGCCGGCGGCTCGCCGGTGTAGACGAGCCGTTCGGCAAATTTGCGCCGCATCGACTCTTTAAACCGCATTTTCAGGTCTTCCGGCACCTGGAACAAATAGCGGTGAACGCCGCTGTGCCCGTTAAACAGCCAGCCCTGATGCTTGAAGCGCAAAATCGTCTCCCGCGGCGACTGCCAGGCCGCGGCCGGCTCCTGCTTCCGCTCCGGCTTGCCGCGTTTTTTTCTCCCTTTGGCCGGCATCTCGCCAGCCGGTTCCGGTTGATCCGGCTCGATGCCGAAGCGGCTCTGCTGCACCTTGGCCACAAGCTCCTCAAGACTGAAGGAATTGCGCGATTCGAAGATGATCGTGCTCAGAAACCGCATATCCTCCAGCCGAAGCCGGCCGATCTGCTCCTCGAACACATCGTTGCGGCCGACAGTCGCCAGGATCGACTGAATCAGCTCGTGCTTGGAATGGCCGTTGCATTCGCAGCGATAAACGTCGGCAATCCGGCTCAATTGCTGAATGTCGGCATAACCGAGCATTTCGGCCAAATTCATCTTGAACCCACCTCCTTCCCTTGCCTGTCTTTCTATCGATGTACTACCATTATGGGAAAATCTTCGCAATTTATAACCGCCGATGCCGATGAATATCGATTGAACGACAAAAGGGGCTGTCCCAAAAGGTCTTGAAAGACCTAGGGACCGCCCCTTCCTTTTTGTCCTATAGCGGTCTCGTCCGCCACCGGACATTGTGGCAGAAGAGTAGCCGTCGCGATTATGTTGCTGTCGGACCGCTCCAGCGGGCCGATGTCGCCGGCGATAGCCGAAGTTGGCTATGCCAGCGAGCGATGTCACCGGCGACAGCCGAGCGACCTATTCCGACGGGCAGGGGCCGCCGGTAACAGCCGAAGAGCGGTGAATACTGCAAAAGTGCAGGATTTTTGCCCCCGACAGATGTCTTTGGCTCAAATTACTGCGAAAGTGCAGGATTTTTTGATCACTTCCGCCTTACACGCCGCTTGGAGGCCAAAAATACTGTATTATCGCACTAGCGTTGCATCAAAGA
>NZ_JBCNFP010000155.1:0-12219 GCF_050481165.1 Paenibacillus cisolokensis | reverse complement strand
ACTTTCCGATTTCATGTTCAATGAACGTTTGATCGTCTCGTTAAAATCGAGGCCTCCGACCGCCTGGCAGCCGGCGGCTACGAACAACGCCAGCGCCAGCAGCACAAAACCGACACGCCGCAATCCTTTAGATTTTCCCATAAAAAACTCCTCTCCCGGTGAAATAAGACCATGCTTATTCTACCATGGAGAGGATAAATATGGAACAAAAATTTGGGACTAATTGCCTAATCGACGGCGCTGCTCTTTCGGCCCGATTCGCCGGATCAGCGCCGAGAACAGCTTGCGCAGCGGTCCCGGGAAGCCGCCGGTCTCGCCAGCCGTGACGACTCCAAGCCGGATGAGCAGCACCAGATAAAGCCCCCCGACCGTCACGCCGGTTGCGGCGCAGCCGGCGAAGAAAGCCAGCTTGTCCGGCCAGGAGACGAGCAGGCTGCGCACCAGATCGTCCATTCCCCATCCGGCAAGCGCGGAGACGGCGATCGTCGCCAGGTAGGCGCCCCAGCGGCTGCCGAGCACCTTCAGTTCCACTTCGCGGCGGATCATGCGCAAATTCAAATACGTAATCGTCAGGAAGCAAAGCGTCGACGCCAGTACGAGGCCGTAAGCGCCCAGCAGCGGCGCAAGGGCAAGGCTGGCGATGATTTTAACGGCGATGCCGACGAACGTGTAGACCATCGGATGATACGGCTTGCTCATGCCGAACAGAATCGAGTTGGTCGTCATCATCGTAATCTGGAAGATCGTCCCGGCCGTCAGCGCCGCGACGAGACCGCTGCCGCCCGGGCCGTCGAACAGCAGGCCGGTAACGGAATGCGCCGCAACCGTCAGCACGAGGGCTGCCGGAACGCCGGTAAAGACGACGATCCGCATGACGAGCGACGTCTGGCGCTGCACTTCGGCCATCCGGCCGGTCGAATAAGCGGCCGACAGCACCGGGATGATCGACTGGCTGAGCGCGATCGCCAGAATCGGCGGGATGCCTGCGATCGTCTGCGCCCGGAAGCCGAGCCAGCCCAGGGCGCTTTGGGCTTCGGCCGGCGTATAGAACGAGCCGGTCAGCCGGATGAACAGCGACGTATCGATCATATACAGCAGCTGCACCGTCATCGCCGTGACGACGACCGGCACCGATATGCGGAAGATTTCCCGATAGATCGCAGACAACCTGAGCGGCTTGCCGCCGGGCCGCGTACGCCGGAGCGGCGGATCGGCCGCATCCTGGCGCCGGAGCTTCAGCGCATACCAGACCATGACGAAAAACGCGCCGATGCTGCCGAAGACGCTGCCGAACGTCGCTGCCGCCGCCACCCAGCGGTCGCCCCAGCCGAGGTTCAGCACGACGAGCGCCAGCCCGACGCCGACGACCACGCGCATCACTTGCTCGATGATTTGCGAGATGCCGCCGGCCGACATGATCTGACGGCCCTGGAAATAACCGCGCATCATCGCGATGACCGGGAACAGCAAGAGCGCCGGGGCGATCGCCCGCACCGCCGCGTCAGCCCCGGGAACTTTGGCGATCACTTCGCTGAAAAACGGAGCAAATGCGTACAACAGCGTGGACATCAGAATGCCTGCAGACGCCCCGAACAGCAGCGCCGCCCGGTAAATGCGCTGCGCCTCGTCCGGCCGGCCGAGCGCGTACCGCTCGGACACCATCTTGCTGACGGCGCTCGGAATGCCGGCCGTCGCAATCGTCAAGAGCCACAGATAGACGCTGTTTGCCACGCTAAAGTAGCTGTTGCCCGCATCGCCCATCATGTAGTCCAGCGGCACGCGCTGGAAGACGCCGAGGAAGCGGGCGGTCAGCGCGGCGGCGGCCAGTATGATCGTTCCTCTGATTAGCGAATCCTTTTTTACCATTCGTTCAACAACCCTGTCTCCCCATTTTTCCGCCGTCCTTCGGTCGCAGGGGCGATTATGCGCCCGAGGGGGCCGGCACCGTTTGCGGCGCCGGCCCCCTGTCGGCCCAAGTCTTTATGCTTTCGCCTTAATCTCCTCGAGCGGCTGGTGATGGCCGCGAACCGGCTTCGCCGCCCCCGAAGGAGCCGCCCAGCGGACGGCGTTGCTGATTACCCGCAGCACGTTCGCGTCGTAATAGGTCGGGAACGTTTCATGTCCCGGCCGGAAGTAGAAGATTTTGCCCTGGCCGCGATAGAACGTGCAACCGGAGCGGAACACTTCGCCGCCCTCGAACCAGCTGATGAAGACAAGCTCGTCCGGCGCCGGAATGTCGAAATGCTCGCCGTACATTTCTTCCCGCGGCAGCTCGAAATATTCCGGCAAGCCCGCGGCGATCGGATGAGCCGGATTGACCGTCCAGATCCGCTCCTTCTCGTTCGCCTCGCGCCATTTCAGGTCGCAGCCGGTGCCCATCAGCTTTTTGAAAATTTTCGAAAAATGCCCGGAATGAAGCACGATCAGCCCCATCCCTTCCAACACGCGCTGGTGAACCCGCTCGACAATCGCGTCGTCGACCTTGTCATGACCGATATGTCCCCACCAGATGAGCACATCGGTCGCGTTCAGCCGCTCTTCGGTCAGCCCGTGCTCCGGCTCGTCCAGCGTCGCCGTGGCCACCTCGAAGCTCTCGTTCGCGATCCCATCGGCGATCGCTTGGTGAATGCCGTTCGGATATACTTTCGTTACCTCTTCGTGAGCCTTCTCATGCAGAAATTCGTTCCATACGGTCACTCTGATCATAGTTATTTTGCTCCTTTGCGCATTGATTCGGTTACCAGCCAACCATTACATTAAAACACCCAAATGAGGAACGCAACGATCATGACAAGCTGCAGCACAATTTTGACGACGACGCCGGAGAACAGGCCGACGACCGAACCGAAGCCGACCTTGGCCGACTTGTTCAGGTCGCTGCCGGCGATCAGTTCGCCGATGACGGCGCCGAGAAACGGACCGATGAGCAGGCCGAACGCCGGAATGACGAACGGGCCGATCAGCACACCGATCGTGCTGCCGACGACCGAGGCCCGGGATCCGCCGTACTTCTTGACTCCCCAGGCGCTGACCGCGTAGTCGGCGATAAAGAGCACCGCCAGAATAACGGTCTGGATCGCCCAGAACCAGAAGCCGAACGGCTCGAACGACACCATGAAGCCGTATACGAAGAAAGCGGCGTAAATCGCCAACGCTCCGGGCAAAACCGGGTAAATCGCGCCCGCCATCCCGATCGCAAACAGCAGAACGACAATGATCCATGCCGCGATTTCCACGAGCCGTCACCCTTTGAGCACGTATTCGCGAATCACATGCGCCACGCCGTCCTCTTCATTCGTCAACGTAACGACGTCCGCGGCCGCCTTGACCGCTTCCTGGGCATTGCCCATGGCCACGCCGAGTCCGGCCTCGCGAATGGCCGCGATGTCGTTCAGGCTGTCGCCGACGGCGACGACCTGCGACATGTCGAACCCGAGCAAGGCGCATAACTCGCGCAGGCCGGAAGCTTTGGTGACGCCCTTCGGATTGATCTCCAGATTCAAGGGGGAGGAGTTCGTAATTTCCAGGGAGCCCCACCCGGCCAGTTCCTCGCGAATCCGCGTCAGCGTAGGCTCATGCTCGGTGTGATAACCGAATTTGAGCCAATGGCGCGAATCGTAGCCCTCCTCGGGATCGAACCATTTTTCTTTGTTGTACAAACCTTCGACGGAATAGGCCCAGTACCAGACTTCCGGATGCTCGAGCGCGATGCGGTGCATTCTTTCGATATCGGCCGGATTGAGCGTCGAACGCCGGTGCAGCACATGCGGCTTGCGCCATACTTCGCCGCCGTTGACGGTAATCATCGGCGTGTCGAGCTGAAGCTGCGCCGCAAACGGCAGCACGTTCTGCACCCCCCGGCCGGTCGAGAAGCATACGATAACGCCGGCGTCCAGCGCGTCGTGGATCGCCTTCTCGTTTTCCTTGCTGATCTCGATTCGATCGTTCAACAACGTTCCATCCATGTCCAGAGCGACGAGTCTATAATCTCCCATGTCCGCCTCCTAATATACCAATATGGCCATTTTAGCACATTTGCGGCGGATTCCAAACGCCTGGTTGGAAGTTTTGTCCTTCGGACGGAACGTTGCCGCCAAAGACCGCGGATTTACCGTTGCAGCAGCTCCTCGATATGCACTTTGCGGCCGGTGCGGGCGCTTTCCAGCGCGCCGAACACCATCGCGATGCTTTGCAGATTGTCCGCGCAGTCGGTTTCCGCCGGACGGCCTTCCTCGAGCGCCGCGAACATCTCGTCGAGACAGCCGGCATGCCCTTCGCGGCCTTTCCAGTCGATGGCGGCTTCGATCCGTTCCGTCTCGCGGATGAAGCCGTCCGCGTTCGGACGCACCCGCTCGGCAAACACTTGCTCATGGCCGTCCCATATCGCGGTTCCTTCGCTGCCTGCAACGCGCCAGCTTGCTTCCCAGGAGGTCGGAGCGCCTTGCGCGCACCAGGAGCCGCGGTAGTCGAACACCGAACCGTCGGACATTTCAAAGATGCAGAGCGCCGATGCGTTCCCTTTGTACCAGGAGCCGGGCGGATTGAACTCGTGGCAGTACACCGCCACCGGATCGGCCCCGCTGATGAACCGGGCCTGATCGAACGTGTGGATCGCCATATCGAGCAGCAGCGGGCTCTCCATTTCGTCACGAAATCCGCCGAATCGCGGGCCGACGAAGAAGTCGGCGGCGATCAGTCCCGGCTTTCCGATCGCGCCCGACGCGATCAGTTCGCGATACGCCCGGATCGAACGCAAGTACCGGCGGTTCTGCATGACGTTAAACGCCAGCCCGCTCTCCTTCGCCGCCGCGACCATCGTCCGGGCGTCGCGCAAGTTGGCCGCCAGCGGCTTCTCGCCGAACACATGGCAGCCGGCCTTAAGCGCCGTCATGCAAACGTCGTAATGGCTGTCCGGAATCGTAATGTCGAACACGATGTCCGGTTTCGTCTGCCGGATCGCCTCCGCCAAATCGGTGAACACCGGCACGTCCAGCCCGTGGCGCGACGCCATCTCCCGGGCGGCTTGCTCGCGGATGTCCACAAGCCCCGCAATTTCGGCGCCGGTCCGTTCGGCCGCATAGCCGACCCATTGATTGGCCATGCCGCCGCATCCGGCGACGATGATTTTCCAGTTTGCCATTGCTGATCCCTTCCTCTCCCGCCGCGTTTGCGCGCAGGTTTGATCGAATAGATGGCTGACCCCATTATAAGCCGAAAATCGCTTTCGCACCGTAGCCGAAGTTGCTTATTTATTATTATATTTTGTCCGGGCCGGACAGCCCGGATGTCACAATACCGCGCTGTGCCGAAGTCTTATATACCGAATCCGTTATTTTTGACGGATAATAATGGAAACGGGGAGGTGATGGCCATCGGGATCGAGGAATGGATCGAACGGGCGAAAGCGGGGGACCCGGAGGCGTTCGAGCCGGTCATCCGGATGACCCAGCAGAAGCTGTACCGCTATTGCCGCTTCGTCCTGATGGACAATCAGGAAGCCGAGGACGCCGTACAGGACATTCTGTTCAAAGCGTACCGCCACCTGGGCTCGTACCGCGGCGGGAACGCCATGTCCTGGCTCTACAAAATCGCCGCCACTCACTGCGCCACGCTGCTCCGAAAGAAGGGGCGGCGGGAGCGGCTGATGTCGATGCTCAGCGCCATGAGCGGCGGGACGGAGAAAAGCGCGGAGCAGGCATTCGCCGATTCCGCCGGCGTCCGGCTGGACTGGCTCGGGCGATTGTCGCCGGCGGAGCGGGAAATCGTCGTGCTGCGGGTGCTCGCCGATATGCCTTTCGAGGAGATCGCCCGAGTGGCGGGCATTCGTCCGGCAGCCGCGCGCAAACGCTACGAACGGGCAAAAGCGAAGCTGCAGCAAAATTATTCAAAAGTCCGGGAGGTTGTTTATCATGAACGGGGATATGAATGTTGAACGAAAATTGCGCCATGTTTTCGAACGTTCGGAAGGGGAAGCGATCGACGTTACCGAACGGGTGATGGAACGGATTCGCCGGCATGACTCCGGGCGCCAATCCCGCACCCGGCATACCGCCGGCCGCAAGCTGCTGCCGGCCGCCGTCGCCGCGGCCCTTGCGTTCGGCGTCGTCTCGGCAAGCGCCAGCGGGCTGCTCGATTTCAGCTGGGAGGGGATCGGGATCAGCATTCAAAACGACGGAGAGAACCGGTACCATTCGGGGGACACCCCGCTTGTCGAGCAATTGGAGCAAGCGCTGGCGGCCGGAGCCGATACGTGGAAAGTGCTCGAGCCGGCCGAATTTGCGAAAGCTGCGGACTTTGATTTGATCGAACCGGCCCCCGCCGATGCTGGTCTGAAGCTGACGCAATCGTACGGCGTCGTGCCGATCGACCCCGATTACCGGGTGAAATCGTCCGAAGAACGGTGGCTCGGCGGGTATTACGATATTTACGAGGACGGAGAGGATTGGGTTGTCGCCAGGCAGCAATCGGACACCCACATGACGGATGCGGCGAACGGCAAAACGACCCTGTCGCTCACCTATGGGGACGGACCATGGGAACGGGTGGAGTTGAGCGGCGGCGATTTCGCCATATTCGTCGCCAGCGACGACGGCAAGGAAAATTTGCTGGAAGTGAAAAAATTGACGAAAGACCGGAACGTCGTCTCGTTGTCGTTCCACGGCAACATCTCCAAGGAGCGGATGATCCGTCTGGCGGAATCCTATCAAGCGAAGTAAGAAACAAAAAAGGAGCAGCTGTCCGCAGACGGGAGAGGACCGGACGGCTGCTACGCTATTGTCTGTCGTTTTTCGGCCAAAGTGACGTATCGGGCCCAGGCACTGCGTTCAGGCTTCCGGCGAGCGGTCCATATCCGCGGATGTTGCTGCGCTCGCCGGTTATCCGCTCTTCGGCAGACTGCCAAAGCATCTCAAGCTTGCGGCGGGGCTAACTCCATTGGAACTCATCGGCGAAAAGCGAATCCGGACCGGAAATACGTGTGGCGAACGTCATCTGACACGCCTGTCTTCTTCCCCGCGCGCCTGCCCGCTTTCGTCCGGGCGTTCCGTTCGGGCCTTGAGCGGCAGCGTGACCGCAAACCGCGTTCCTTGGCCCGGCTCGCTCTCGACGCGGATCGAGCCCCGATGCTTCTCCACGATGGCGTGCACGATCGACAATCCGAGCCCGCTTCCGCCGGCCGCGCGGCTGCGCGCCTTGTCCGCCTTGTAAAACCGTTCGAAGATCCGTTCCCGATCCGCCTCCGCAATTCCGATGCCGGTATCTTCGATAAACACCGTAACGCCGGCGCCGTCGTCCGACGTTTCGGCGCTTGCTTTGACCGTGCCGCCGGCAGTCGTAAATTTCACCGCATTGTGCAGCAAATTGAACCACACCTGGCTGAGCAGTTCCTCGTCCGCTTCGATCACAATGGCGGGCACGTCGATTTCCATCTCCAGCGAACGCGCCAGCCACTGCGGCTCCAGGGCGAGCGCGACCTGCCGCAATTGCGCGTCAAGCCGGTATGACCGTGGCTCAAACGGATGATATTCCGAATCGAGCGACGTCAGCTTCAGCAGATTGTCGCTGAGGCGCGAAAGCCGCTTGCACTCCATCTCGATAACGGATAAATAATGGTTTTTTTCCTCGGCGGTCAGCCGGTCGCTCCGCAGCGCCTGCGCGAAGCCGCTGATCGAAGTGAGCGGCGACTGAAATTCATGAGAGACATTCGATATGAATTCCTGCCTGAGCTCCTCCATCTGCTTCAGATTTTGCGCCATCGTATTGATGCTGTCCACGAACGGGCCCAGCGGTCCCATCTCCCGGGATCCTTCCAGGCTGACGTTAAAATCGCCTCTGGCGATCCGCTCCAACGCCTGGGTTATTTTGTTCCAGAACGCTTCCTGCTTGGGCCTCGACAGCCGTCCGAAGATGAAGGCGGTCAACAAAACCAGACCTAAGCCGAGCAAGCTCGTCAGCACGACGTTCAAATAGCCGGAAGGCCGGAAGCCCGCCATCCGGTAGAAGGCGGCCGCAGCCGCATAAGCTGCCGATACGTACAGCGTCCAGCCTCCGATCATAACGACGGCAATCGCGATGATCCGCAGCCAAAGCTTCTCCTCCAGGGCAATCTTCCATTTCGCTCTCATTGGCCAGCCTCCAGCCGGTAACCGAGCCCGCGCACCGTTCGAATTTTGACGGACGGGTCCCATTCCGCCAAACGGTCGCGAAGCCGGTTGATATGCACGTCGAGCGTCCGCTCGTTGCCTTCGAAATCGATTCCCCAGATGTCCTCGATCAATCGTTCGCGCGGCACCGTTCGACCGGCATGAACCGCCAGCTTGAACAACACCTCGAATTCCTTGAGCGGTATCGCCACCCGCTGCCCGCCGACCGCAACTTCGCAGGTTTGCCTGTCCAGCACGATCGCGCCGACAGCGGCCGTCTGCGATACGGCAATCCGGTAACGCTTCAGCAGCGCCTTCGTCCGCGCGACCAGCTCCGCCGGCTCGAATGGCTTTACCATATAGTCGTCGGCTCCGAGATCGAAGCCGCGAATTTTATGAGCGGTCTCGCCTTTGGCCGTCAGCATGAGCACCGGGAAGTCGCCGAAACGGCGGATTTCTTCGCACAGCTGCCAGCCGTCCATCTCCGGCATCATGACGTCGAGCACGGCCAGATCGATTTTCTCCGACTCCAGCAGTTCCAGCGCCTTCTTCCCGTTCTCCGCCTCGAACACGCGAAAGCCTTCTCTTTGCAGAAAAATACGTACAAGCTCCCTTATATGTTCATCGTCATCCGCAACCAGAATGGCCGGCATTCCCATCGCTCCTTTCATCGCCGTATCGCGGCGTCTAACTGGCGGCCGAATCGTCCAGCTTCAATTGGCGGTCGGCAAACTCGCGGTACGTCGCGTGCGAGCGGTACAGCTCGTCATGCGTGCCGATGCCGGTAACGCGCCCTTTATCCAGAAAGACGATCCGGTCCGCATCTGCGACCGTGGCCAGCCGGTGGGCGATAATAATCGTGGTTCTGCCCGCCATCAAATTCGATAACGCCTGCTGGACAACGGCCTCCGACCGGCTGTCCAGACTGGAAGTCGCCTCGTCAAGCATTAAAATATCCGGGTTGCGCAGCAGCGCCCTTGCGATCGCGATCCGCTGCCGCTGGCCGCCCGAAAGCTTGATGCCCCGTTCGCCGACTTCGGTATCGTACCCTTCCGGCAACTGGCGGATGAACTCGTCCGCGTAAGCCAACCGCGCCGCCTCCTCCAGCTCCCGGTCCGATACGATCCGATCCACGCCATAGCCTATATTTTCCCGGATCGTCCCCGCTATAATCGGGCATTCCTGCGATACATAGCCCAGCTTGCGCCGCCACGCCGACAGCGCATACGTCTCGATCCCGCGTCCGCCGAAGCGTATCGCGCCTTCGTCCGGCGCATAGAACCGCTCCAGCAGCGAAAATAAGGTCGTCTTGCCGCTGCCGCTCGGCCCGACGATGGCCGTCTTCTTGCCATGCTCGATCGTAAAGCTGACATTTTTCAACACCGGTTCGTTCGCCTTGTAAGCGAACGATACGCGGTCCACCTCGATCGTTCCGGCCTCCGGCACGTTCCGTTCTCCGCTCTCCAGATCCTCTTCCTCGGATTCCAATATTTCAATAATACTTTCCGTCGCCCCTTTCGCCTTCTGAAGCTGCGTGAAAAAATGCGTTATTTGCGTGAGCGGCATGACGATCTGAAACAAGTATAAAATAAACGCGACCAATTCGCCCGCCGTAATCGCGCCGGCCGACACCTGCGCCCCGCCGTAGCCGATTATCGTCACGAGCAGCAATAAAATCACGAACGAGACGAGCGGCGAAAGAACCGCCTGCGCCCGCCCTTCCCGGCGCCCGAACCGGAACAGCTTCTCGATGCCGTCGGCGCCCTGAACGTATTCGACCGGCTCGGAGCCGGATGCCTTGACGAGACGGATTTCCGACAGCACGCGGTTCAACACCGCCGTGAACCGGGCCGTCTCCTCCTGCATCCCTTTGGAAATGCGAAACATCGCTCTGCCGACCGGCATCATCATGAGCGCCGTTACCGGAAAGACGAGCAGCATAATCGCCGTCATCCGCCAATCCATCGTCAGCATAATCGCCAGCGCGCCCGCAACGGACAGAATGCCCGTGCAGAAGCTGGCGAAATGCTCGGCGACAAGCCCTTTCACGACGGCCGTATCGTTCGTCATGCGGCTGATCGTCTCCCCGGTCTTATGCCGGTCGAAGTAAGCGACGGGCAGCGCGAGCATTTTGCGCCACAGCCTTTCCCGGATCGCCGCCACGACGCGGTTGCCGCCAAGATTCAGCATGTAGACGGACAAGCCTCCGGCAATCGCCTGAGCCAGAAAAACCGTTCCCAATGCGACGATTTGCTTTCGATCGAGCGACGCGGCGGAAAAACCGTCGACCAGATTTTTCGTAAACAGCGGAAGAATCAGGCCCGCGAGCGTCGTCATAACGCTCAGCAGCAATGCCGTAAGGAGCAGCAGCTTCGGCGGCTCCGCCTGCAAAATGAGATTCCAAAGCCGGCGCCAGCTTCCCGGCTTATTCGATGCTTCCATCATGTCAATCAACCTTTCCCTTGCATGGCGCTTGTTTTCTCCGCCGTTTACTATACAGGCCGGATGTAAACCAAAGTTAAACAAGGGCTTCCATTCAGATCGTGTTGAACACAAAAAAGCCCGACTGAACATAAGCCAGCCGGGCATAAGGGCAAGCTTCATACACCCTCCGAAATTCTGTTTTCAAAAAGGGAAAACGGCTAACGATCACTTTGAACATGATTGGCCGCTACCCAATCCATATAGCTTAGAATTTACTCGGTTGATATTAAAACTCCGGACTAGTGGAGTTACGGCTATCTTTTCCAATCTCTGTTCGCTGCTCCTTGACTTGTTTCAACGCGGCGACGATCAGAAAGCTGACGATGACAAGCAGAAGCCAGGAGCTGACCTTGCCTACATGGACGAGACGCCAGGTGTCGGATTGATTCGGGTATTCCCACGCACGAAAAAAGGTGGCGACGTTCTCCGCAATCCAAATAAAGAAGCCGATCAGCGCGAAGGAGAGGACAAGCGGCATCCGGTAGCGATGACGGCCGACCTCATAGGTAACCCAGGTTCGCCAAAATACGATCAGCACCAAGGCCGAAAGCCACCAGCGAATGTCGACCCAATAATGATGGGTGAAGAAATTCAGGTAGATTGAAGCGGCAAGCGGGGTAACCAACCAGAGTGGAGGCCATCGAACAAGGTCTACCTTCAGGCGCCGCCAGGCCTGGCACAGGTAGCTGGCCACGCTGGCATACATAAATCCGCTGTAGAGGGGGACTCCATTCACCTTCGTCCAGCCTTCTTCCGGGTACGACCAGGACCCCATGTGTACCTTGAACAGTTCCAGAGCCAAGCCAATCAGGTGGAAGACGGTGATAACCTTCAGCTCGTCGCGTGTTTCAAGACCGGAGCGCAGCATCCATACCTGCATGGCCAGGCAGATGACCAGCAGCCAGTCGTATCGGGGTAGCCAGGGAAGAGGAATGAGCTGTGTCAGAGCCAGTGATGCAAAGATGACCACAGGAAATACACAGGACAGCGCTTGCTGCCAGCCGAAGCGTACCAGCTGCTGCAGAGCATGCCATAAGCGTCTTTGCATAAGCTTCTCACCTTCTGAGTGGATTACACGAAACGGTTATATAGTAGCTCGCCTTTTATAAATTTGACTCACTTCAGAATCCTTAAGTGTCTTCGTCACTTTTATATTCTAGAATATCTCCAGGCTGACATTCTAAAGCCTTACAAATCGCCTCTAAAGTTGATAATCGAATTGCTTTTGCCTTTCCATTTTTCAATATGGAAAGATTGGCCATCGTAATTCCAATCCTCTCCGAAAGTTCTGTAACGCTCATTTTCCTTTTCGCCAGCATCACGTCAATATGGATTATAATCGCCATGTTATTCACCTCAGACCGTCAAATCATTTTCTGATTTTATATCAATAGCCTCTTTTAAAAGCTTTTGGAGAACAGCAGCAAAAACGCCAATCACCATGGAGGCAAAAATCATGACCAATCCGATTACGATGATACCCGGGGCGTCGTCTGCTTCAGCCATGAGATAAAAGAGCGGCATGCCTGCCACATACAAGATGCTGATTGTGATTGCACAGTATTTTATTTTCTTTAAAAGTCCGGTGATTTAA
>NZ_JBCNFP010000154.1:0-34362 GCF_050481165.1 Paenibacillus cisolokensis | reverse complement strand
TGGGCTTTCGAAATTCAGGATTATATCTTGTATAGTACACACTCTTCCGCACCGATTCAAGAGGGAAAAAATTTTTTTGTTCGATATGCAGCGCCGGTGTCACAAACGGCGGCTTCCGCCTGTCGTATTGGTGAAATCCCAAATCAAAGGACAGGAGAGATGACCGATGGAACTCCGAATGAATTACCGGAACGCCAATCCCGACGCTTTCAAAACGATGCTCTCGCTCGAGCAGTATATCAAGAACAGCGGCCTCGACCATAAGCTGTACGAATTCATCAAGCTGCGCGCTTCGCAGATTAACGGCTGCTCCTTCTGCATCGACATGCACGCCAAAGATCTGCTCCGGTCGGGCGAAAGCATGGAGCGGATTCTGCTTTTGCCCGTATGGCGGGAAGTGCCGCTCTACTCCGAAGCGGAGCGCGCGGCGCTCGAGCTGACCGAATATGCGACGAAGCTGTCGGAAGCCGGCGTCCCCCACGAAGTCTACGATCGCGTGCGCAGCATATTCGGCGAAAAGGAGATTGTCGATCTGCTTATGGCCATCAACAACATCAATGCGTGGAACCGGTTCGGCGTTGCGACCGGCATGTTTCCGGGCTGCTTCGATTAAAGCGGGTTAATTTCTCCGGGTTCAGCACGATGTACAAGCGGCGGATACGGGAGCCTTCCGGTTCCCATTCCGCCATGACGGCCATGACGATGCGGCCGTCCCTTTTCTGCAGCAATCCGGGTTCTCCGTTCAAGCGGGCGGGCTCAAATCCGCCGAGAAATCTGCCTTTGGCGGTCATTTTCGTCAAATACGCTTTCTCGTTCTTGATTTCGGCCGCATCCAGCTGCATGAACTGCGCGAATACGTCCTGTACGGTGTCTTCCGCATCGGCTGCAATGCCCAGTATCCGGTAAGCAAGTCCGAACAGCATCGATTTGTACTGCGCGTACGTTTGATCCAGCGTCATTCCGGTACCTCCGCTCTATCGTTTCGGGTTCGTCAAGAATGACAGCCGAATGCCGGCATTTGTGACATCCCCGTACGAAAGCCGACCGCTTCGGAACATTCCGCTTCGGAACATTCCGCTGCGGAACATTCCGCTGCGGCGTTGCCGCGAATCCCTTCAAGACTTCCTTCAATGTCGCAATGCCGTCCGCCCGCGCATTACAAAAAATAATCCGTCCGAACGCAACAAAAAACGGCCCCGCAAGGCCGGAAACGGTCTAACGGGGCCGTCTTTATGCGATTAGTCGAAATATACCGCTTTGCCCGTGCGCGAAGACTCGTAGATCGCTTCGAGAATTTCCGATACGACGAGCGCTTGCTCCGGTTTTACGATCAATTCCTTGTCATTGATGACGGCATCGATCCATGTGCGGGCTTCAAGCTCGGCCGGATCTTCCGATTGGCCTTCGTAGAACGCCACGCCGCCGCTGTTCAGCTCGATTTCCTTGACATACAGACGGCTGTTCTGCTCGCCGTTGATGCGCAGCCCTTTCTTCATGTCGGCTCCCGCTTCGGTACCGCAGAGCGTCACCTTCGCCTCATCCACTTCGAGAGAGTTGAGCGCCCAGCTCGACTCGAGCACGATCGAAGCGCCGTTCTCCATCGTAATCATCGCGAAAGCGGAATCTTCGACGGTAAACTGCTTCGGATCCCACGGTCCCCAGGCATTAGCCGCATTCTCCCTTTGGGACAGCTTGTGATAGGCCCGTCCCAGCACCGCTTTCGGCTTGTAGTTGTCCATCATCCACAGCGCCAGGTCGAGCGCGTGCGTACCGATATCGATGAGCGGACCGCCGCCTTGCTTGTCTTCATCCAGAAACACGCCCCAAGTCGGCACAGCGCGGCGGCGAATCGCATGCGCTTTGGCGAAATAGATTTCGCCCAGTTCGCCGTTCGCGCAAGCTTCTTTCAGGTAGCGGCTGTCGGCGCGGAAACGGTTCTGGTACCCGATGCTCAGCTTTTTGCCGGTGCGCTTGGCCGCTTCCAGCATCCGGCGGGCGTCTGCAGCCGTTTTCGCCATCGGCTTCTCGCACATGACGTGCTTGCCGGCTTCCAGCGCCGCAATAGAAATTTCGGCATGGGAATCGTTCGGCGTACATACATGCACAATATCGATAGAAGCATCGGCAAGCAGGTCGCGGTAGTTCTCGTATACGCTGGCTTGCTCGGTTCCGAATTTCGTCTTGGCTTCTTCGGCGCGCTCGCGGATGATGTCGCAGAACGCCACCATTTCCACTTCTTTCACTTTCGCCAGGCTCGGCATATGCTTGCCGTTCGCAATACCGCCGCAGCCGATAATGCCCACGCGTACTTTGGACACTTCGAATCATCCTCCCGGATTGTAATGATGTTGTGAATACATCCATGAGCCTTGATTCAACAGGCTATGATGCAATAGAATAAGTATAGGACAAACGCTGTCCAAAAAAAATGGCTTTTCTGGCGATGCTTTTATGTCATTTTGCTATGACTGGAGATATAAGATTGGAAATTTATAATGAAAAGGTCGCTTATGAAAACCCTCTTTTGTCGCTGCGAATATTCAAATCTCATCGTCACAAAGATCTGTTAATCAACTGGCATTATCATCGCGAGCTCGAGCTGCTGCTCGTGCTGGACGGGGAATTGGACGTTTATATCGAAGACGAATGCCGCCGCTTGCAGGCGGGCGACGTCGCCATTATCGGTTCCTACCAGCTGCACCGGGACCGCAGCTTCGATGCGCCGCTTGACTATATCGTTCTGCAATTCGACCTGGAGCAATTTTTCGACCACAGCACGATTACGTATATGCGCTATTTCTCCGAAACGAAAAATCCGCTCAGCCGGGTCAACTACATTCTGGATGAGAAACCGGATGTGAAAGCGCAAATCGCCGACTGTATCCGGGAAATTTTGCAGGAAGCGAGCGCCAAGCAGGCCGGCTACGAGCTTGCCGTCAATATGCTGATCAAACGCATTCTGCTGCTTCTGCTCCGCAACGATTCGCGCAGGATGCTGGCCGAACAGGAAGACTTCAACCGGATCCGGCTGAAGCCGGTGCTTCACTACGTCGAAAGCCATCTGACCGACCGCATTCAGGTGGAGGAAGTGTGCAAGCTCGCCAATATGAGTTATTACTACTTTGTCAAGTTTTTCAAGAAAACGATCGGATTATCCTTTACCGAATATGTCAATTACCGGAAAATCAAATGGGCGGAACGCATTTTGTTGACGATGGATCTCAGCGTATCGGAAGTCGGGGAACGAATAGGCATGCCGAATATGGCTCATTTTTACAAAATGTTCAAGAAGTATAACGAATGCTCGCCCAAGGAATTCCAAAAGAAAATGCTGTCCTGGAACCAGAACTAGCATCGGAAGACAGCGGGATTTACGCTGTTGCGATACAACGAGATTTCCGCCGATACGGCAGGATTGCCGCCGTCGTGATACAACGGAATTGCCGCCGTTGCGATCTATGCGTTCCTGACCGGCCGCGCGAAGGAGAACCGCGAAGGAAAGTCCGGCCCTATGGCCAGCTGGGGATAAAACGGAATAGAATGTTCCGATTTTTGGAAATGCCGCAACAAACGCGACAGACGCGGTGAAGCGATATATGATCCGTCAATTGCAACCCGCACGCCTCATCTGGGCGCTGCGGTTTTTTTGGGCATAACGAGCTTGTAGCCGACGCCGCGGATCGATTCGATCTGAACGGACTGGCTGCCGAGCTCCAGTTTTTTGCGCAGCGAGCTGACATGAACGTCGACCGTGCGCTGACCGCCGATATAATCGAACCCCCACACGACATTCATCAGGTCGTCGCGCGTCACGACCATGCCCGGCCGCTGAACGAGATACAGCAGCACTTCGAATTCTTTCGGCCGCAGCGGCACCGTCTCTCCATTTAATATGACTTCGTATTTCTCCGGGTAGATGAGCAGATCTCCGGCTTCGATCACATTGTCGGAGGAAGACGGCGTCTTCGCGCTTTCCGCGTTCGTCCGCCTTAGTACGGCGGATACGCGGGCCAGCAGCTCCGCCACCCCGAACGGCTTCGTAATGTAGTCGTCGGCCCCGTGCTTGAGCCCCTGCACGACTTCATCTTCCGCATTGCGCGCGGTTAAAATAATGATCGGTGTAAGAATGCCGCTTTGACGCACCCGGTTCAAAATTTCGAAGCCGTTCATGCCGGGCAGCATAATATCCAGAATGATCAGATCGAATTTTCGCTGCAGCGCCGCCTGCAGCCCTTCCGCGCCATGATCGATCACCGTTGTTTCGTACCCTTCCTGCGTCAGGTTGTACGACAGCAGACGGGCCAGCGTCGGTTCGTCTTCAATTACCAGCACTTTGTGCGACATCGTATCCCCCACCTTGCGAACGACGAACGCTTATGTGCCGTTTCGCCGTTAGCTTTAAGTCTGTTCCGTATACCTCTATTTTATCATCGCACGTGCGAACATGCTTGAATCATTTTGTTAACGCCATGTAAAAATTTTATCGCGCCGGGCCAGCAGCCCGGCGTGCCGCTTCTACTGCAGCACCGGCAATTCGAGCGTGAACGTCGTCCCTTTGCCCACGACGCTGTCGACCGAAATGGTCCCTTTGTGCAGCTCGACCAGATGCTTGACGATGGACAAGCCGAGTCCGGTGCCGCCGGAGCTGCGGGAGCGCGCCTTGTCCACCCGGTAAAACCGTTCGAATATGCGGGGAAGATCCTTCTTCGGGATGCCGATGCCGGTATCCGTGATCCGGATCCGGACGCGCTCGTAATCGGCGCCTTCCGGCGCAGGTTCGCCGTTCGCGGCGATCGCCTCGGCGATCACCGTCACCTTGCCGCCTTCCGGCGTATAATTGATGCCGTTGGCCAGCAAATTCATCATAATTTGCCGCAGCCTGTCCTCGTCGGCTTCGACATACAGATCCTGTTCGCACTTCAGCTCCAGCGCAATCGATTTGCGGGCGGCTTCCGTCTTGACGACCTCGACCGTACGCTCCAGGAAGGACGACAGCTCGACCGGCGAAAACTGCAGCGGCACGCGCCGGGACTCGATTTTGGACAGCTCGAGAATGTCGCCGATAAGCCGGTTCAGGCGGTCGCTCTCGTCAAATATGATTTGCAGAAACGCGCGGGCCGTCTCCGGATCGTCGACGGCGCCGCCAAGCAGCGTTTCGGCGAATCCTTTGACCGCCGCGATCGGCGTTTTCAGCTCGTGCGAGACGTTCGCGACGAACTCGCTGCGCATCCGCTCCAGCCGGCGAATCGCCGTAACGTCCTGCACGACGAGCAGCACGCCGCCGAATTCGTCGCCGTCCTGGCGGAACGGCACCAGATTCAGTTCGAGCAGCCGCTCCTCCGGGAAATAGAACGTAATCTCTTCCCGCAGATGCTCTTTGTTGTCCATCGCGTCCTGTATCATTCGGGCCAGCTCGTACTGCTGCCGCATTTCGCTAAAATGCTTTCCGGTCAGCTCGCCGGCCTTAACGCCGAGCACTTCTTCCGCCCGCCGGTTCATCAGCACGATGCGGCCGTTCGCGTCGATCATCACGATGCCGTTGATCATATTGGCGAGCACGCTTTCCAGTTGGCTTTCGTTGCGGCGAATGCGTTCCATCTGCACCTGCAGACTTTCCGCCATCGTGTTGATCGCGTGGCCGAGTTCGCCGATTTCGCTGCGCTTGCCGACCTTGACCCGGGCACGGTAATCCATGTTTTTGATCCGCTGGGCGACCTTCGTAATCTGCTCCAGCGGCCGGGTCATGCCGAGCGCGACGCGGTAGCTGATCAGCGCCGCCGCGACAAACAGCACGGCCAGGCCGGCGATCAGCACCGCCCACATCCGGAAAATGCTTTTCTCCACCGTCTTCAGGCTCATCGCCAGGCGGACGATGCCGGCATCTTCCCCTTCTCCCGCCGGAATGGCGACATAGAGCAAGTTTTGCTTCAGCGTGTCGCTGTACCGGATCGTCCGGCCGACGCCTTTCTCGTACGCTTCCCGGACTTCGATCCGGTCGGCGTGATTGTCCATCGTCTGCGGCTCGTGATCCGAGTCGCCAAGCACCGTCCCGTCGCCGCGGATAAAGGTTACCCTCGCTCCGGTAATCTCCTTCAGCGCGGTCGCTTCATTCGTGAAATAGGCGAACAGTTCCTGCTCCGGCCCCGTTCTCCACTCCGTCTTGGCCAATATCAGCTTCATCTCGCGCACCATGTTGTCCTCCAGCTCGGCAAGATGGCTGTCTTTGAATATCTGCCCCATCATCAGACCGGAAGCCGTAACCGACAAGCCGATCAGCACGATCATAATAAGCGTCAGCCTGGCGCGAAAGCTGTTCATTCGCATGTCATCTCTCCGTTCTGTCTCCGCTCGCCTTCGCAAGACCGGCGGCGGCACGGTTTTCGACATTATTATCGTACCTGCATCGCGTTCGCCTTGCCAGCCTTCGATTTATGAAGTTTTTGTAAAGCGTAATGATACAGCGTGGCGACCGGCTGCTGAATCATAATCGTCAGCATGACCGGGACGGCCGTCAGCGGGCTGAAATACCCGATCGCCAGCACGATGCCGAGCGAGATATTGCGCATGCCCGTCGCATACGAGACCGTAACCTGCTTTTCGCGGTTGCGAAGCGGAGCTGCGCCGATAAAGCCGAACGCATAGCAAAGCGCGACGAGCATGACCGATATCGGCACCAGCTTTAGCATATCCGCTTTCAGCCCGGCAGCATACGGAGCGATCGCCGCCGCATTCAGGGCGACGACCGCAATAAAGCACAGCTTGGACAGCGGAGCGGCATACGGCTGCACGGCAGGCTGAATCCGGCCGCGCGACAGCTCGCAGAGCAGCACGCCGATGACGGTGGGGGCCACTACGATCATCGCCAGATCGAACGCCAGATGCCCGGTATCGAGAGCTACGTTGGTATGGAACAGCAGCTTGATTCCGGCCGGGACGACGAGCGGGCTGAGCGCCGAATCCAGCACGACCATCGCGAGTATGAGCGGCACGCTGCCCCCGGACATGCCGACCCAAAACACGGTCGACACCCCCAGCGGAATGAGCGCAAACAGCACTAGTCCGACCACATAAGGAGAATCCGGTCCGAACGTATACTTACCGATTAGGTACGCCGCGAGCGGAGAGACGATATGGGCGATCAGCAGCGTTCCGATCATCACGCCCGGCTTCCGGATAACCGCCTTCAGCTGCTCCAGTCCGCAGCCGATCGCCATCGTCAAGGTTACATAAGCGAACAGATAGGGAACCGCCTTGACGAACGGCAGCAGCGTATCCGAAAAAAAGAACCCCAGGACTAGCGATCCCGGGACCAGAAGAAACATCCATTGTTCAAAACGTTTGTTAAGGGCAAGACCGAATTGACGGATAAGTCATCATCTCGCTTATTTATTTGAATACCGGCTCCTTGAATTGCTCGAGCTTCTCGAAGGAGCTGCGTTCGACGTCGGCATGCAGGCTGTTGCCGTGCGCGTCCATCGTGACGATCGCGGCGAAGCCTTCCGTCTGCAGATGCCACATCGCTTCCGGAATGCCGAATTCGAGGAAGTCGACGCCGTTCACGTTCTTGAAGCATTCGGCGTAATATTGCGCCGCGCCGCCGATCGCATTCAAGTAGACCGCACCGTGCTCCTGCAGCGCCTTGAGCGTCTTCGCGCCCATGCCGCCTTTGCCGATTACCGCGCGGATGCCGAACTTTTTAATAATGTCCCCTTGATAGGGCTCTTCGCGGATGCTCGTCGTCGGTCCGGCGGCTTTCACTTTCCAGCTGTCCCCTTCTTTCAGCATGACGGGGCCGCAGTGGTAGATGACGGCGCCGTTCAGGTCGACCGGAGAGTCGTGATCCATCAAATATTTGTGCAGCGCGTCGCGGCCGGTGTGCATTTCCCCGTTCAGAATGACGATATCGCCGACGCGCAGCGAACGGACCTGCTCTTCCGTCAGCGGCGTCGTCAGCACGACTTCGCGGCGCTCCGACTCTGCGGCCGCTTCCTGTCCGGCGCTGGAGGAAGCTGCTGCTTCGTCCCGCATCGGCTGCTCGCTTCCTTGCGGGTAGAGCCATTCCTTAATCGCGCCGGTCTGCGCATCCAGCAGCACGCCCTGACGCCGGTAAGCCCAGCAATTGTAGGCGACGGAGACGAAGAAGCTGGCCGGCAGCCGGTTCATGACGCCGATCTTGCAGCCGAGCAGCGTCACTTCCCCGCCGAAGCCCATCGTGCCGATGCCGAGCTTGTTCGCGTTCTCCATAATATACTCTTCGAGCTCCCTCAGCTCCGGAATCGGATTCGTATCGTCCACGCGCCGGAACAGCTGCTGCTTCGCCAGCTCGTAGCCCGTCGTCCGGTCGCCGCCGATGCCGACGCCGATGAACCCGGCGCTGCACCCCTGGCCTTGCGCCTGGTAGACGGCGTGCAGGATGCATTTGCGGATGCCGTCCAGATCGCGCCCCGCTTTGCCGAGCCCTTCTAGCTCCGTCGGCAGGCTGTACTGGATGTTCTTGTTCTCGCAGCCGCCGCCTTTCAGAATGAGCCGGACGTCGATTTCATCCTTTTCCCACTGCTCGAAGTGAATGACCGGCGTGCCCGGTCCGAGATTGTCGCCGGTATTGGCGCCGGTCAGCGAGTCGACGGAGTTCGTTCTTAGCTTTCCGTCCTTCGTGGCGCGCGCGACCGCCTCGCGGATCTGCCGCTTCATCACGATCTGGTTGGCTCCGACCGGCGTATGCACGACAAACGTCGGCATCCCGGTATCCTGACAGATCGGCGAAACGTTGCACTCGGCCATCTCGATATTTTCGGCTATCGTGGACAGCGAAATGCCCGAGCGGGTGGCGCGGTCTTCGGCTTCCCGGGCTTTCCGGATCGCCTGGCGGACATCGCCGGGAAGATTGGTGGACGTTTCGACGATCAGACGGTATATGCTCTCTTCAAAATGCTGCATGGCGTAGCGGTAATCTCCTCTCTGGTCGCATTTCTCTATACACTATATAATAGCATACATGGATCGATTGGCATATGCTTGCCCGGCCTGCCGCCTCCGGGCGGATCGGTGCCGGCGGGCTTCGCAGGGACTTGCGGACCCGCAGGGCGCCGGACGCGCGGCTGTTCCGCCGCCGATTCGCATTGTACGGATAAAGGAGCGCGTGAAACTTGAGCAGCCATTTTTTCGCCTATATGTACCGTCTGAAATATATCGAACGCTGGAGCCTGATGCGCAATACGACGAAGGAAAACGTCGCCGAGCATTCCTACCATGTCGCATTGCTCGCGCATATGCTGTGCGAGATCGGCAACCGCATATTCGGCAAGAAGCTAAGCGCCGACCGCGCGGTCACGCTGGCGCTGTTCCACGATGCGACCGAGGTGTTCACCGGCGATATTCCGACGCCGGTCAAGCATCACAATCCGCGGATGCTCGCAAGCTTCCGCGAGATCGAGAAGATGGCGGCCGAGCGCCTTCACGGCATGCTGCCCCCCGAGCTGAAGCCGGCGTATGCGCGGCTGCTCGGCAAAGCGGACGGCGGGGAAGAGAGCGGCGAAGAGCTTGAGCTGCGCGCGCTTGTCAAAGCGGCCGATCTGCTCGACGCCTATTTGAAATGCTTCGCCGAAGTATCTTCCGGCAATCGGGAATTTGCCGTCGCCAAAAGCCAGATCGAGCAATCGCTCGCCAGGCTCGACATGCCCGAAATCGAATGGTTCCTCACCCATATGGCGCCGAGCCTCGGCATGACGCTTGACGAGTTGTCGGAAGAGTAGAAAACGGCGTTCCTGCCCGGCCAGTGGAACCGGGAGGGGAACGCCGTTTTTGCGCTGCCGCCGCGGGAAGCCGCTCTATTCCGTTCTCATGCTGCGGACTTTATCCTTCACGGCGGCATAGAACCGGAGCCATTCGGGCGAAGCGCCGGCAGGGCCGGCACGCTCTTCATCCGACGGCGGCCGGCTTCCGCCTTCTCCGCTCTCCGCTTCGCCGGAAGCGGACGGCTTGAGGGAGCCGGCCGTCGTCCGTTCATCCCCGCCCGATGTCCCGCTTTCTTCCGTCATCCTGATCGCCTCCTCTGCCATAGACGGTTCTTTCGGCTCAACCGTTCAGCCATCTGCGGCGCAGCGCAAACAGCTCTTTCAGCTCGTCCGTCGACAGCTCCGTTATCCATTGCTCCGATTGGCCGACCACCTGCTCGCTCAGCGATTGCTTGCGGTCGATCATTTCGTCGATCCGCTCTTCCAGCGTGCCGAGCGTAATCAGTTTATGCACCTGCACCCGCTTGGTCTGGCCGATGCGGAATACCCGGTCGGTCGCCTGATTTTCCACCGCCGGATTCCACCACCGGTCGAAATGGAACACGTGGTTCGCCGCCGTCAAATTCAGTCCGGTGCCGCCCGCTTTCACCGACAGCACGAACGCGCAGCAGTCGGAAGCCGGGTCCTGGAACGCCGCGATCATCTCGTCCCGCTTCGCCTTCGGCACGCTGCCGTTCAAATAAGGGACCGGCATGCCGAGCCGCTCCTCCAGCAGCCGGCGGATCTGTTCGCCCGCCTCGACGAACTGCGTGAAAACGAGGCAGCGCTCGCCTTCGGCGGCGATCTCTTCGATCATCTCCAGCAGCCGGACCGTCTTGTTGGACAGCTCCGGCTTCCATAAGACGCGGCCGTCCCGTTTCGTCAGCAGCCACGGATGGTCGCACACCTGCTTCAGCTTCGTGAGCGAAGCGAGGATCAGCCCTCTGCGCTCCATGGCGCTCAACTTGTCAAGCCGCTCCAGCAAGTCCGACACGATGTTCTCGTAGACAGCCCCCTGCTCCGCCGTCAGCGAAACGTACGTTTTCGCCTCGTGCTTCTCCGGAAGAGACAGCTGGATCGCCGAATCGTTCTTGACGCGCCGCAGCATGATCGGCTTCACCCAACGCTGCAGGCCGGCGATCAGCTCCGCGTCGCGCGTCCGCTCGATCGGCTGCACGAGCGCTTTCCGGAATTCGGCAAGCGAGCCGAGATAACCGGGGTTAAGAAAATCGCAAATCGACCACAGCTCCGTCAGCCGGTTTTCCATCGGCGTGCCGGTTAATGCGACGCGGTGGCCGGCCTGCAATTTGCGGATGGCAGCGGACTGCTTCGTATACACGTTTTTAATGTTTTGCGCCTCGTCCAGACAGAGCGTATTCCAGTTCACGCCGCTCAGCTCTTCCTCGTCCAGCGGTGCAAGGGCGTACGACGTGATGACGAGATCGGCTCCGGCCACCGCGTCGGCGAACGCCCGTCCTTTGGCTCTTCGGGGACCGTAGTGGAGCACGACGTTGAGCGAAGGGGCGAACCGTTCCAGCTCCTTCTCCCAGTTGCCGATGACCGAAGTGGGGCAAATGAGCAGCGACGGAGCCGCCTCGTCGTCGCCGGAAGCTGCGCGCTGCTCCTTCACATGCAGCAAATAAGCGGCAAACTGCACCGTTTTGCCGAGGCCCATATCGTCCGCAAGACAAGCGCCCAATCCGAAACGGCGCAGCATGGCGAGCCACGATACGCCGGCCAGCTGATAAGGGCGGAGCTCGCCGCGGAAGCCGGCCGGCACCGGGACAAGCGGAAGCGAGGACGTCTGCTGAAGCTGCTGCAGCCAGCCCGCCAGATGGGCGTCCAGTTCCACCTCCGCCTGGATCGGCGATTCGTATTCGCCGGCGCCGTCGTCAATCGAAGCTCCTCCGCGCAGGTGCAGCTCGAGCACGTCGCGGAAGGTCAGCCCCTTCTTCCGTCCGACCCGCTTCATCCATCGCCTGATTCTGTCGACATCGGCCGGATCCAGATGAACCCATTCCCCGCCGATTCGCATCAACCGCCGGTTCTCGGCGGCAAGGCGCATAAACTCCTCCTCGGACAGATCGACCTCGCCGACCGCCAGCCGCCAGTCGTACTGCACGATATCATGCAGTCCGAACATCGCCTGCCCGCCCGTGCCGGCAAGCGACTTCACCTTCGCCCGCAGCCGCAATTTGCGGGAGCGAACCGTTTCCCACCAGCCGGGCAGCAGCACCGGGCAGCCGGCCTGAAGCAGCCGCAGACTGATTTGCGCGAGGAACGTCCACGCCTCGTCGTCCGTCAGCAGCCGCCTGATGCCGGCGAATTCCGCTTCTCCTTCCCGCGCCGCCAGTTCGGGGGCGGCGTTCAGCCAGCCCGCCGCTTCCTTGCGCACCTTGCCGTCAAGCAGAGGCAGCCATTCGGACGGCAGCTCGCGCCCGTCCGCGGCTCTCCATTCTCCGTCCGCTCCCTGTTCCAGCGGCATCCATTCGCCGCCGTCGCGGTCGCGGACAGCGGGCGCCAGCCTCCAGCCGGAGCTTGCGTCCGGTTCCGACAGCTGGATCGCGAGCCGAAACGGGAAGGTGTCCCGCTTCAGTCCGACAGCGACCTGCCAGTCGTCTTCATCGGCCATTTTGCGGTAAAGGGAATCCTGATGCGACGCTTCGACCGCTCTCCAGGCCGCGCCCGCCGCGCCGTCCCCGTTCACGATCGCCTCGACGGCCAGTCCGAGCCACTCCTTCACCCCGCCGTCGCCGTTCTGCTCCGCCTGCCGAAGCCAATGCTCCCATTCCTCGCGCATTCCCTGCTCCGACTCCGGAATGGCCGGCTTCCACATCCGCCGTTCCCGGTCCCATTCCCGCATATCCGGCACAAACCAGCCGTTCAGCAGCATCGTCCGCAGCAGTTCGGCCAGCTTGCGCAGCACAAGCAGCCGCGGCGACCATTCGACCTTGAGCAGCCGCACATGCCGGGGATCGGACAAATAATCCATCGCCAGAAGCGGCGAAAGCTGCACAATGGACCGTCCGAACGCCTCGCCCTCTTCGATATCCGAGCCGTACCAGGACGCTTCGTGCCGGGCAAACAGCACCTGACGCAGCCTTTTCCCGATGACCGCGCTGTTATCCTCCAGAATGGCCACGCCGCCTTCCGAATGCCAGTACCCTTGCAATTGCACCGCGCGTATGCCCCAGGTCGTCCTCATGTCAGCATTTTCCCTTTCTCCAATTCTTCCTGAAACGCCCGCAACCGTTGATGCTTCCGGACAAGACTGCCAAAAAACTCGTTCCACCGCTCCCGCGCCTCTACGGATTTGTACAGCTTTTCCAGCTTTTGCAACTGCTTGACGGCAATCCGGTAGCTCTGCCGGTTGCGCGCCCGTATCGATTCTTCGATCGCCTGATGATAGAGTGGAATAAGCGCGGACGGCGCTTGCCGCGTCACTTCCCGCACCGTCTGAACGTCCAGCTCCTCCGGACGGATGCCGAGAAGCAGCTGCAGGTCGGCCCAGTCGCGGAATCGCCCGTGATCGAGCCAATGCTGCGACAGCGTGGCGTAGGATGACGGCAGCAGATCGATCATGTAAGCCTCCCACCGGCCATCGGGCTGCCTGTCGGCCGCGAGACCGCACAGCAGCAGGAACGAATGGAGAGCGTCGTTCGTTTTTCTTTCCGGCAGACGCTCCGCCAGATATGCCATCCAGCATTCAAGATCGCGCCACCGGTGCTGTTCCAGCCGGACCCGGGCGCAATGAAACGCAAACGCCGCCGTATGCGCAAACGCGATTCCCTCGAGCATGGCGACCGCTTCTTCGTCCGCTTCCTCGTGAAAACGGTGCTGCGCATAAGCGATCCGGACGAACGGATGGCCGCCGTCCGCGGCTTCCGACTTGCCCAGGTCCGCCGTTTCCAACTTGCTCAGGCCCGTCGCTTCCGCCTTGCCCAGGTCCGCGGCTTCCGACTTGCTCAGGCCCGTCGCTTCCGCCTTGCCCAGGTCCGCGGCTTCCGACTTGCCAAGCATCTTCTCGAGCGCCGCCTTTTCCTTCATTCGAAAAGCCCGGTGTTCGGACAACGTCCGGCTGAATTGCAAATACAGCGAATCCCACCTGACCAACGCCTTTTCCCCGCTCGTCGCACGCCTCAGCAGCCAATCGGCAATCCCTTCCGTCCACAGCCGCTCCCGCTCGTCGGCATATTCGTTGCGGCGTTCCGAAACCAGCTCATGAAAATGCGCGATCCACGGCTCCGCCATGCGCGAATACGAAACTTCCTGGTAATAGCGGTTGTACGAATCGACCGAGGCGATTGCCTTGTCGGTCTGTTCCAGCACGAACAGAATGGACGCCATCCAGTGGAGACGGCGCCGGTCCGCCGGCCATGTTTTGGAGAGCCCCTTCAGCCCCGACAGCACCGGCTGCATATGGTGCAGCGAGTGGCGGCACATCTTCCACGTCTCGCCGTGCTGCTCTCCGAACCAGGAACGCCACTGCTCGAGCGAGCCTTCCTCCCCGGGATGGCTCGGCTCCGCAGCGCCGGCGGCCGACTCCCATGCGGCCGATTGCCATGGAGCCGGCGCGGGCTTGCGTCCGACTAGCGACTCGTACGATAGTTCGGGACGCCAGCCGGCGCGTTCGCAATAGGCAAAGAACAGAGCGGCCATATGCTTGCACAGCGAATCATACGGACAGGTGCAGGCGCTGTAAAAGAAATTGTCCGTCGCCAGCGTTACCGCATAAATCTCCTCCCCCTGCACCGCGCCCATAATGGTGTTGCCGTCCATCTCTTTCACATGTTTGACGCGGCCGTTGAGGTAGTAGCGCCAGCCCCGCTCCACAATGATCGGCTTCATGTACAGGCTGAGCTTCTCCTCCAGTTCGGCCAATATCTTGTTGTCCAGAGGGGATTTCGGCTCCATCGGGGTTCTCCTTCCGTTCGCAAGGTCATCTTATGATTATAACATATAAAAGAACGACTTCGCTCTTTTGCGGCGAAGTCGTTCCAGGCGAAATCGTTATTTTACATTGAAAAAATGCGACGGACAATCCGACGGCGACGGTTTTGCCGTTAGACGGCGGTTTTGACGCATGACGGCGGTTTTGCCGTAAATATCGTCAGAATTGCGAAAGCTCTCCGATTATGACGACTTGATCATGCCGGCGTATACGCCCGGGACCGAACCTTCGATGACGACGGCGCCTGCCGTTTTTTCGTAGAAGGCGACCGGACCGGCCGCGCCGATCACCGCGTATCCGTAGCCGTCGCTGCGCATCGCCTGCAGCGTTTGCAAAAACAGCTGCTTGCCGATGCCGAGGCCCCGTTCGTTTTCGTCCACACCGGTCGGACCGAAAAAGCCTTTGCAAGTGGCGTCATAGCAGGCGAAGCCGAGCAGCTTGCCGTCCCGCACCGCCACAAGGCATGACACCGGCTGACGGGAAAACGCCACCTCGCATTCGCTTCTCCAGTTTTTGCTGAAATGTTTCTCCACCCACTCCGCTACGGCAAGCTTCTCAGGGCCGATCGCGCGGCGCACCGTAATCCCCGTGCGCGCGGCGTACTGCTCAGGCGTCTCCGTCTCCGGCAGCGCATACAGTTTCACTAACATGTCCGGCATTGTGTCGTTCTCCCCGCTTTCCCTGTATTCCTTTGTTTTCCTCCACCCATTATACCGCGAGGACGGATTCGTTGCAGCATCATTCCTGTCGTCCGACTGGTAAATCGGAAGGCAGATCCCGGTACGCTCCCGGCGTCATGCCGGTGCGGGCGGCAAACATCCGCGTAAAATAATGGACGCTGCCGAACCCTGTCCGTTCGGCGACTTCTTTGATCGATACGCTGCCCGAACGCAACAAAGCTTTCGCGGTCTCGATCCGCTGCTGGTTCACATATTGCGTGTAGCTCATTCCTTCGTATTTGGCAAACAGCCGCGAGCAATGGCGGGCCGAAATATGCAGCGTCCGGGCCGTCATCTGCAGCTGCAACGGTTGATTCAGATTGTCGGCGACGAACCGTTTGGCCCGTTCGAGCAGCTGCTCCGGTCCGGCGCGCATAGGAGACAGCGGCCGATGTGCGGTAAAGGCGTCGCACATCGAGGAGATCAGCGCGTCCGCCCAAGCCTGCAGCGTCTCCGCGCTCATTCCTTCGGCAGCCGCGCCGTACAGCCCGCGCCATGCCGCCCCGGCCGGATGACCGGTTCCCGCGGAGCGGAGCAAATACGACGCGGAACCGGCCCATTCCCGCCAGCGCCGCTCCCTCTCCGCACTTATACCGGCGGCGGGCTCAAAAGCAACCCATAGCAAAAACAGCTTCTCCCCGCGATGAATCTGGTGATAGACGCCGGGACGGGAAGCGAACAGGTCGCCCGGGCCGATGCGGTGCGACTCCTCTCCGTCACGGTACTCGCCGCTGCCGGACACGACATAGCAGCATTCCATGAAAGAGTGGCGGTGATAAGGGTTGTCGGGATGATTCGGCGAGCCTCCCCAATAATGGATCGCATATTCGCCATCCATGCCGCGCATGGCCGTCAGCCTACGCAGAACGGCGACCGCCCTTTCGCACAGCGTTTGATCCATATAATCGCGCCTCCTTCGGCTGGAAGACCGGAAATGTCCGTTTTGTGCAATGAAATGGTCTTCATCGTGCAAATACGAAAAACCGCCGTGCAGGTTATGATGGTAATGGTTCCACAACATTCACTCGCATAGAGGTGATCGATTTGATTACAACACAAGATGTCGATTTTTACAAGGAAAATGGTTACTTGCTCGTTCGGGGCGTCTTCTCGCAGGAAGAAGTCGAGGAGATGAGAAAGGCTGTCGACAGCATTATCGAAAAGGCGGCGCGATCGAAATACGACCGCAATTCCACGTGGCAGGGCGAATACATGTCCCCCGAAGAATTGAAGAAGCTGGTGCTGAAAGGCTTCCACGACGTCCAATACCAGGATGCCGTTTTCACGCGGGCGGCCGTACACCCCCGCATGACGGCCGTGCTGACCAAGCTGATCGGCCCGAACGTCGAGCTGCACCACAGCAAAATGCTGGTGAAGCCGCCGGAGAAAGGCGCGGCGTTCCCGATGCATCAGGACTATCCTTATTTTCCGCACGAGCGCCATACGATGTTGGCGGCCAGCGTCCATCTGGACGACGCCGATCTCGAGAACGGCTGCATCAGCGTGCTGCCAGGTTCGCACAAGCAAGGGCCGCTCAAGCATGTAGGGCGCCATTATCTCGACCATCGCGAATATCCGCTGTCGATGGGCGTGCCGTGTCCTGCCCAGGCCGGCGACGTGCTCTTCTTCAACTACCTGACGATTCACGGCTCGGGCCCGAACCGCAGCGAGCGGTCGCGCCGCAACGTGCTGTTCCAGTACCGCGATCCGGCCGACCCGCCGACCGAGAACGTCCACGTCAACTGGGGGCAAGGGCTTATGATATGCGGAAGCAAACCGGAGTATAAAGAATACGGTTAATGCCGGCGGACGGCCTTTAAGCCCGCGTCACGAGCGTCTTTGCCGCAGCGGGCCGCAGCGGGCGAAAGAGGCCGGCCGGCAACCCGCGCTGTTCGCCAGATTGGCGTTCGTCGCAGTCACCTAGCCGCAACGGACGGCGTGAGGAGACGCAACGTGTTCATTCCACAACTATACGCAATCTTCTGCAATCTGTGTGTTGGCCGGAACATAACGCAAATCGCCGCCTCAAACTTCAAATCCGGCCAACACGGCCGCAATCCGGCGCCCGTATGGGCGAAGCGCTGCACCGCTACGTTGCCGACCAGGCTCATGTCCTGAAATGCCGGACCTGAGCCTGGCACATGCAAACCGAACAAGCGTTGCAGCGCCGCCCACAGCATAGCGGTGCGACAAGGGCGCGCGGGCGCCTTCGCAGGACGAATCCGCATTGCGGTGCCAGGGGCGCGCAGGCAGCCTTCGCAGGACGAATCCGCATTGCGGTGCTACAGCCTCCCCCTCCTGTAAACGGCTAACGAATCTGAGCAACGCTATTTTGCAAAATTCGCCTTCTGGATTCTGCTAACGAATACCAGACACCTTATTTTGCTCAAATCTACCGTTTTCCCTCAAGAATTCGGTTAATAAGGTTGCCTAGATTCGTTAGCGCTTCGAAAATGAAAATTTCGCCCGAATAAGGTTGCTCAGATTCGTTAGCGCAATCTCCCCACATCGCGCCACAACGCGACTTCGCTATCGCAACCACGCAACTGCGCCACAACGCGACTTCGTTAGCAGCAAGCCGTTTGCCGCCAAGCCTTGTGTCCGGCGGATGAATATCGGCCCGCTGGCCGCACAATCCGGCACAACGGCCTTCGGGCATGAGGCACGCACTCGGCGGCCCGCAACAAAAGATAGGGTCTAGCGGATCTGGCGAATATTCACAAAACGCGGCCGATAAATTCCGGCATGCTGCATATGCATATCCATACTTGTCGTGTTCATGTTATAGCTTGCCAGCAGTTCTCCGGGACGGGACAGATGGGGATGCGCCTTGGCGTTGTATACATAAATTCCTTTGCCTTCATCCGGCTCCGCGCAAGCATAGAGCCGTATCGGGTCGGCGAAAGGCCCGACCGGCGAAGCGCCAACGTACATGGACAAGCGGTTGCCGAGCCCTGCTCCCGCCTCCTGGAACACAACGGCATAGGCTGCGCCCTCCCACTGGTCTGACATCGGCGTCACACTGAACTCGCAAGATATTTCGTCGGCGATCGGCACGACCTGCTCCTTCTCGGCCGTCCATTCCGCCCCGTTCCAGAAGTGCCATGCGGCAAAATCCGCGAAGCGGGCCTCCGGCACGCGAGCGACGACCATAGCAGGGCCGCTTGCGCCGTTCTGCAAGCCGTAAATGTAAATATGTCCGTCGGGATTGGCAGCACCTGCCGATTCCGTCAGCGCCATAAACGCTGCACCGAAATACGTCGTCCGCCCGTTCGCCGCTTCATAGTATAAGTCTGTGTCGGCCTGAATGTTCTCGTCATAACGCAATCCGTCCTCATCGACCGGAGCCGACACTCTGGCAATGCCGTGAACGGCAAACTGGAAGCCTTCAGGGCCGTCCATGGCGGCGAACAGCGTAATGCGCTGCTCCAGCCACTCCACACCAGGCGCCTCCCAGCGCAGCACGAGCCCCGGAATCGTGTTTTTACAATTTTCGGTCATGCAAAAGGAGCCCGTTGCAGCAAACGAGCCACGTCGAGCACCGTATCGGCCGTTTGCGACCAGCATCGCCGCACATGCGAAAAAACCTCCCGGGAATAGAAGCCGTAAGACGGCTCTCCCCCGGGAGGTTTTTTCATTTCGTATCCGTATCCTTATCCCAGCCCCAGCTTTTTCAACCTGCAGCGCGCCGCCCATTTCCGCTCCTTGCGCTTCATATACTTGGGCAGCGAGCGATACACGTCAAGCGCCTCGTCGAGCGCCCGGCGCGCCTCTTCCTTGCGTCCGAGCTGCTCGTTGATTTGCGACAGCCGATAGTACGCCTCGCAGGACGATGAATGAATGCTGCGGAACGATTCCAGCGCTTCGAGCGCCTTGTCCGTATCCGACCGCGAATACAACGATGCCAGACGCAGGTACGGTTCTCCGTATTTGACCCTGGGGTTCAGTTCCAGCGCCCGCCGGATCGCCTCTTCGCCTTTCGCCGTTTCCCCGGTATGCAAGTAGCTGTTGCCCAGATCGTCCCAAAATTCGGCCGATGACTCGACGGCGCCGAGCGGCTGCATCGGCTCCAGCAAGTCCCGCGCCTCCCGGTACCGCTTTGCTTCGATCAACAGACGGGCCAACTCGTGCTTGGCCGACACGTCGCTCGGATTGATCGCCACCTGCTGGCGGAGTCTGGCGATCAACCTTCTGCGGCGAAACGGGCGGAAAATATTCGGCGCAAGTCCGACGAATCGTTGGTCCAGCGCGTACAGTATGATAAGCAGCACAAGTATGGCAATAAACGGATTGCCGATCAGCCACCATAAAATCGCGAAAAGAAAAAAAGGTCTCATCGTTCCTCCAGATGAAGCGGTTTTCCCTTATCATACCACATTCGGCTCGACAGTTGTCATGGGCGCCGGCCTGCCGCTTCAAAGGCAAACGTCGAAAGACCGCGGGAAAACCGAAAAGCCCTGCATGCCGCTGCCGCTTTCTTTCGAACGAAAAGTCCGGTCCGATCGAACGGGAAGGGCGCGCAAGGGCTATGACCGGGCGTTATGCACACGCGTTCTACTCCACCGCCGACATACGGGCGCGGATTTCCTCTCTCGCCCGATCGTTCATTCTGGCGGGGGTCCATCTCGGCTCCCATACGAGCCGAACGTCAACCTCCTTGACGCCGGGCAATTGCGATACGGTTTTTTTGACTTGCTCCACAATTTCATCGGCAAGCGGACATTCGGGAATCGTCAGCGTCATCTCGATTTTCACCTTGCCGTTTTCATCGGCGGACACCTCATATACAAGCCCCAAATCGACGATATTTACTCCAACTTCCGGATCGAGCACTTCTTCCAGCGCGGTCAAAATTCGGTCCTCCAAATTCAAGTCCTCCACCTCCGTACGATGAACGGTATCAGCGTTAGATTATCCGATCCCTCAACGTTTTAGTCCTTTGACCATATATGGTTCGACCGCGCGAAGAAATGGAACAAGGAAGAGCATTTGAAAAATTTGCGGGACAGCGGGTTGTTCCGGTTCGTCAAAGAAATCGTGTTCCACAACATCGAAACTTGCGACGCCGAACGCTATGTCGGCCTCGCGATCAGCCAGGGCGGCGTGCAAACGGTGTTCAAGCTGGGGTCGACGGCATTAAACGCGGATATCGAGGCGTTCCGGGCGAACGCGGAAGCTTTCTTCGGGGGCAGAACGTTGGAGGTTATGTTCAGCTACCGGATGCGACTCGGAGTTAAGTAACATGCGGTTTTTCCCGCCATATACATAGAGCCGGCACGCGATAAAGCATGCCGGCTCTTCCTATTACTGCTGCTCGGCCATAATTGCTGCACGGCCTTCCTTCTACTGCAGCTCGACTATCGCTTTCACCACTTTCGACTCCGGCCGCAGCCAACGCTCGAATTCGCCGATCATATCCGCGAACGGCGCGCGATGCGTAATGTAGCCCGCCGCATCGATCCGGCCGCGGCGCACCGCCTCCATAACCCGGGCGAAATCTTCCTTCGTGGCGTTGCGGCTGCCCATCAGCGTCAGCTCCCGCTTGTGAAACTCGGGATCGTGAAACGCGATGTCGGACTTGACCAGCCCGACATAGACGAGGCGGCCGCCGTGGGCCACATAGCGGAACGCGTCGGCCATCGACTGTGCGTTGCCGGTCGCGTCGAAGACGACCGTCGGATAATCGCCGCCGGTCAGTTCCGCGATCCGATCCGCAGGTTCCTGCTTCGCATGGACAAGATAGTCGGCCTTCGCCCATCCAGCGCACAACGCGAGACGTTCGTCGCTCACCTCCATGGCGATGACGTTCGCCCCTTCGGCTTTGGCGAACGCCATGACGCCGAGACCGATCGGCCCGCCGCCGATGACGAGCGCCGTTTCGCCGGCGGTAAGCCCGGACCGGCGCACGGCATGCGCCCCGATCGCGAGCGGCTCGAGCGTCGCCGCCTGATCGAGCGTCAAGTCGTTTACGGCGAGCAGATGATCTGCGGGCACATTGAGCCGCTCCCGCATGCCGCCGTCCGTATGGACGCCGAGCACGCGCAGCGACGTGCAGCAGTTCGGCTTGCCCTGCCGGCAAGCGATGCAAACGCCGCATTCCAAATACGGTACGACCGCCACCCGATCGCCGACGGCGACGCCCGCCGTTCCTTCCCCGAGCGCTTCCACGACGCCGGACAGCTCGTGCCCGAGAATGCGCGGGTATTCGAAGAACGGCTGATTGCCTCGGAACGCATGATAATCGGTGCCGCAAATGCCGACCCGGCGAATCCGCACAAGCGCTTCCCCGGGTCCCGGCGCGCGCTCATCCTGCTCTCGCATTTCGAATCGCCCCGGCTCGACGCATACGATCGTTTTCATCTTCACTCATCTCCCTGCCGCTTGATGTTATAGGATAACTCCGTCTTTAAAAATGGCGATCTCGCGAAAGCCGGTCCGCTCGTTCTTCGTCTGCGCGTTCCCGGACGCGATATCGAGAATGAAATCGAGCAGTTCCGCGGCAAGCGAATCCATCGTCACCGCCTCGTCCAGCAGCCGCCCGGCGTCGAAATCGATCCAGTTCGCCTTGCGGGCCGCGAGCTCGCTGTTCGTCGACAGCTTCATCGTCGGCACCGGCCCGCCGAACGGCGTCCCTCTGCCGGTCGTAAACAGTACGATCTGCGCGCCGGCCGCCGCGAGCGCCGAGACCGAGACGAGATCGTTGCCGGGCGCCTGCACGAGATTGAGGCCGGGTCGGCTCGCGCGCGTCCCGTAAGGCAGCACGTCGGTCACGACCGCATGGCCGCCTTTCTGCGTGCAGCCGAGCGATTTCTCCTCCAGCGTGCTGATGCCGCCGGCTTTGTTGCCGGGCGAAGGATTTTCATATATTTCCTGGCCATGATCGATAAAATATTGCTTGAAATCGTTGATCAGCCGGACGATCCGCTCGAAGACGCCGGCGTCCGCCGCGCGGTTCATCAGAATCGTCTCCGCGCCGAACATCTCGGGCACTTCCGTCAGCAGCGCCGTTCCGCCCGCGGCGGTCACCGCGTCGGCGATGCGGCCGACAAGCGGATTGGCCGTAATGCCCGACAAACCGTCGGAGCCGCCGCATTTCAGCCCGATCTTCAGTCTGGACACCGGCACCGGCTCGCGCTTGAACGTCTCGGCGTACGCGGCCAGCTCCTCGAGCAGTTCCATCCCTTTTTCCAGCTCGTCCGCCTCATCCTGGGCGCGCATGAAGCGGATGCGTCCTTCCGGAAAATCGCCGAGCAGGGTACGGAACTCGTCGATCTGATTGTTTTCGCAGCCGAGTCCGACGACGAGCACGCCGCCCGCGTTCGGATGAAGCGCCAGCGCGGACAGAAACGCCTGGGTATGCTTCAAGTCGTCGCCAAGCTGCGAGCAGCCGTACGGATGGGCGAAATGGTAAACGCCGTCGACGCGTCCGGCAAGCTCGTCATTGCCCATGCGGGCGAGCGTTTCGCATGTTTTGTTGATGCATCCGACCGTATTCAAAATCCACAGCTCGTTGCGGATGCCGACATCGCCGTTCTCCCGGACATATCCGGCAAACGTCCGCTCCGCGAAGCCTTCGGGGACGCAAGCGGCGCTTCCTCCGGTCACCTCCGGCCCGGGCTCGTAGCGGTATTCCAGCTTGCCGCTAAGCCCAGTCCGCACATTGTGGTGATGCACCCAGACGCCGGGCTCCAGCGGGACCTTCGCCTTTCCGATCGAATAGCCGAACTTGATCACATCTTCGCCCGCTGCTGCCGGCCGAATGAGCACCTTATGCCCTTTGGCCACCTCTTCCTTCAGCACGATCGTCTCCTGACCGCCGTCCGGCAATTCGAGTCCGATCCGCTCTCCGGCTGCCAAATCCCGCAGCGCGACGACGACATTGTCCGAAGGGTGAAGCCGAATCCACGATTTCATTCGCATTCCTCCCATTGTTCCAATTGGCGGGCAATCGCCTGAACGAGCGGCAGACCGGCAGGCGTCCGGAGGTCGCAGCCCCACCACTCTTCACGGGAGAGGACCGCATCGGCCAGCAACCGCGCATCGGTTCCGTATTCCGCCCACAACGCTGACATCGTCTCCAGCACCGGCTTGCTGTCGTTCACCGTATAGGGCGTGCCGTCGAACCGGACGCCGCCGTAACCGCCGTCATCCAGCCGCTTCACCCGGTACAGGCGCAGCAGCGCGGCAAGCGCGGTCACCATTCGCTGCGGCAGCTCGCGCCGCTCCCCGGCGTACGAAAGAAGCGTCGGCACAAGGCGCGTCCGGAATTTGCTTACGCTGTTCATCGCGATGTCGGACAGCCGGTGTTCAATGTACGGATTGGCGAACCGTTCGAACACTTCCGCCGCATAGACGCGCAACTCGGACGGCTCGAGCGGGACCGCGGGAACGATCTCTTCGGCGACCGCCTCCCGGACCCAGCTGCCGAGCGTCTCGTGCTCCATCAGCTCCCGGACATGCCGGACGCCGGACAGCAGACCGAGCGGCGTCATCAGCGTATGGGCGCCGTTCAGAATGCGCACTTTGCGCAGCTGGTACGGGCGCAAATCCGGAACCCAGCGGACGTTCAGGCCCGCTTGAACGAACGGCAGCCGGCGGTCCAGCTCCGGTTCGCCTTCGATTGCCCAAAAATGATACGGTTCCGCCGTATTGAGCAGCAGGTCCTCGTACCCCCAACGCTCGAACAGCGCCGGCGCCTCGTCTGCCGGATAGCCCGTCACAATCCGGTCGACCAGCGAATTTAAAAACCGGTTATGTTCCTCCAGCCAGCGGCGGAATCCATCCGGCAAGCTCCAGTCGTCGCAATGCCGCAGCACGCAAGCCTTCAGCGTGTCGCCATTGCGTTCGAGCAGCTCGCAAGGCAGCAGCAGCAGTCCTTTATCGGCTGCGCCCGCAAACGCTTCGTATCGGCGGTACAGCCACAGCGTCAGCCTGGCCGGATACGATGGCATCGGCTCATCCGGCTTCCACGGCGTATAGACGTACGTCAGCCCCGCTTCGGTCGTATTGGAAATGACCGCTTCCAGCTCCGGACGTTCCGCCAAAGACAGAAAGCGCTCCCATTCGCGGTACGGATCGATCAGCTCGCGGAAGACCGCGACGACTTCCGAACGCTCGACTTTTCTCCCCTGCTCCAAACCGCGAATAAGCAGCGTGTACAATCCGTCCTGTGCGGCCAATTGCTCCAGCTTGGCGCCTCCGGAGGGTCGCGGCTGCGTCACCGCGACACTGCCGTCGAACAGTCCTTTCTTGCGGCATTCATGCAGCATCCAATCGGCAAAGCCCCGCAAAAAATTGCCTTCGCCAATTTGCAGGACGCGCACCGGTGACGAGGCGGCCGCCCGATATCGGGACTGCGTCTCGAAGTCGGCCGTTTCCGCGTTCAGCATTTTGGTCGTACCCATTGCCATCCCTCCCGGTCTATCATGCTCACCCCTTTATTGTAGCATCATACCGAGTCAGCGAATTGCCGTATTCCGGCAAAAATGTATCCGATTTTGATCTTTGCGGCCGCTTGCCGGCCATACCGTCTGTTATAATGAGGATAAAACAGCATGAATGCAGGAGAGGCAGACAGGAGAGGAAGAGACGGATGAAGCCGATTCGCAAAAAATTCGAGAACTACGGGCTGTTCCCGTTTTCCATGGTGTACCGGGATACGAAAAGCCCGCAAATCGAGCTTCCCGACCATGTGCATGACTGGCACGAGCTGGTCTATGTTCACGGCGGACACGGAACATTTTTTATTCAGCATACGATCTATGATATGCGCGCCGGCGATCTGTTCGTGCTGCCCGCCAATACGATTCACCGTGCCCTGCCCGACCAGGACCGTCCCGTCACCTCGACCGCGCTCTTTTTTGGTCCGGCGCTTCTGTTGACAGCGGTCTACGATGACGGCTATTCGCTCTCCGGGCTGCTGGAAACGGGGGTGTACCGGTTTCGGCTGGACGAGCGGCTGCAGCGGCTGTACGAGATCGAACTGGCGCGGATGGCCGAGGAGGACAGGGAGCGCCGGCCAGGCTACCGGACAGCCCAGTGGCTGTCGCTCCATACGCTGCTGCACGAAACGAACCGGATTGTAAGAGCCGCTATCGGGGAGGCGGCCGGTCCCGGCGCGAATGCCGGCCCGTCCTGGCTTGACGCCGTGCTGAACGGGCTGGAAGGCGATACGGAACCGGACATGCGGCATACGCTTTCTTCGCTCGCCGATCTGGCGGGAGTCAGTCCCGCCCATCTGAGCCGGGTGTTCAGACGGAAAACCGGCATGAGCGTCACCGACTACTTGACGATGCGGCGCATCGTCAAGGCGAAAAAACTGCTGTCGGCATCGGACGATAAAATCGTCTGGATCGCGGAGCAATGCGGCTTCGAAAGCTTGCCCCACTTTCACCGCTGCTTCAAGAAGCATGTCGGGATGACGCCGGCGAAATACCGGATTTTTGCGAGGCGTTAGCCGGCAGCTCGCAGGTGCCGAGGCAGCGGTGCCACGACGGCACGCGGCTGCATGGCGGTACGGCAGCGCGTCGGCACAGCGTTACGCGGCTGCTCCGCTGACCGCCAGCGCACGCGGACCGCGGCACCGTCAACCTTGCCGGTATTGCTTCAGCACAGCGCGGATGTCGGCGTTGATGCCGTCAAGCTCCGGAATGGCGACCGGTTTATCCGCCAGCCGATAACGTTCCTTCAGCTGCAAAATCCGTTCCACGCTTTCGTCGATCCGTTTTTCCGTCAACCGCCCCTCGTTCACGCTCTGCTTGAGCGCTTGCACGACACGGTCGACGTTTTCGTACCCGTGCGCCACTAGCACGATATCGCTGCCCGCTTCGACGGCTTGAACCGCCGCATCGCCGATGCCGTAATGATCCGCGATGGCGCCCATCGTCAGATCGTCTGTCATGACGACTCCTTCGAAGCCGAGCGTCCCGCGAAGCTGGTCGGTGATGATCGTGCGCGACAGCGAGGAAGGAAATTCGCCGTCCAGCTGCGGAAACAAAATATGAGCGACCATAACGGCATCCGCCCCCTGTCTGATCGCTTCGGCGAATGGCTGCCACTCGAAATTCCGCAGCTGCTCCAATCCCTTCCGCACGACCGGCAGTTCCAGATGGGAATCGACCGCCGTATCGCCATGCCCCGGAAAATGCTTGACGACGGGAATGATTCCCGCATCGCGGATCGCCTTCATCTCCGCCACGCCCATTTGTGTCACCACCTCCGGCGTCGCGCCGAACGAACGCGGACCGATGACCGGATTATCGGGATTGCTGTTGATGTCGAGCACCGGCGCGAAATTCAGGTTGAATCCGAACGCCGTACATGCTCTGGCCAGCAGTTCCCCGACCGCCCCGGCGAACGCCGGCTGTCCGGTTTCGCCGATCGCAACGGCATCGGGCAGCCGCTCCAGACCCGGAAGCCGGCTGACGATGCCGCCTTCCTGATCGACGGACAACATAAGCGGCGCCTTGTTCGCGCCGTTCCAGGCTCTCAGACTGTTGACGTAAACGACCGTCTCTTCCGGGGAGACGAGGTTGTCTTTGTAGAAAATGACGCCGCCGACATGCTGCTCGGCAATCATGCGCCGCGCCCGGCGGTCGGGAGAGGCGCCTTCCACGCCGGCGATAATAAGCTGGCCGATTTTCTCGTCCAGCGTCATCGCGTCGATCGTCCGTCCGATCGCATTTTCGGAGGAAGAGTTCCCGCTTTCTTCGCCGTCCTTGTCCGGGGTTCCGCCGAAAACCGCGCATCCTGCGACGAAGACAAGCAGCGCCAGGACGGCGGCCGTTTTCCGGAAACGTTGCGGTCTCACCATATCACGTCCCTGTTTTATGATGAACTTGTCCTATTCATTACCCCGCGGCGGGCGTACTATAACAATCGGCAACAAACGGCGCAGGCCGCGTTCGCGGAAATGATCTGCGCCGTCTGAAAAGAAGGAACGATGCGCATACTTTGACGAAAGCGTATTGCGAACCGTTTCAATGCTGTGACGAGGGGAGATTGGTTTATGGTTGACGTACAGGAAGAACTGAAGCAATTGCGGGAGCACCTCCCGGCCTGGGTGGAAGCAAGCAGGCTGCATGCGGCGAAAGGAAAAGTCGCCGGCTATATACCGGAGCTCGCCGGAACGCCGGCGAATGCGCTCGGCATTACGGTGATGGATGCGTCGGGCGAATGCGTGACGGTCGGAGACTGCGATCTGAACTTCACGATGCAGAGCATATCGAAAGTGTTTACGCTGCTGCTGGCGCTGATGGATCGCGGGGAAGAAGCCGTATTCGCCAAAGTCGGGATGGAGCCGAGCGGCGACGATTTCAATTCGATTTTGAAGCTGGAACTGGTGGAGCCGGGCATCCCGTTCAACCCTCTCATCAACGCCGGGGCGATCGCGGTCACTTCGCTCATCGCCGGCTCCGGTCCGGCGGAGAAGACGGAACGGATTACGGCATTCTTCTCCCGTCTTGCCGGCGGCCGGCCGCTCGTCTGCAATGAGGCGGTCTACCGCTCGGAAGCGGCAACCGCTTACCGGAACCGGTCGATCGCCTATTTCCTGAAAGAAAACAATGTGCTCGAAGCGCATGACGACGTGGAGGAAGTGCTGGATGTCTACTTCCGGCATTGCGCGATCGAGCTGACATGCGCCCAGTTGGCGCGCATGGCGCTCGTACTCGCGCATGCCGGACGCGATCCGCTTACCGGGGAAGCGCTCATCCCTTCCCGCTACGTGCAGATCGCCAAGACATTCATGGTCACCTGCGGCATGTACAACGCCTCGGGCGAATTCGCGATCCGCGCCGGACTGCCCGCGAAGAGCGGCGTATCGGGCGGCATTCTCGCGCTCGTGCCGAACCGGTACGGCATCGGCGTGATCGGTCCGGCGCTTAACCGCAAAGGCAACAGCACCGCCGGCGTTCATCTGCTGGAGACGCTGTCGCAACATTTCGGATGGAGTCTGTTTTGACGGTGCGGGGCGCTGCAAAGAAGGACGATCAGCGCTCCCGATCCCCTCTTCCGCCGAGCTTGTAAAATTCGGCGGCGTTGCCGCCGAACAGCGCTTCCCGCTCGCGCTCCGTCCAAGCTTCGGGAAGCGCCCGCTCCAGCGCGCCGATCACATCGTCATAGGACCCTGCCAGCAGGCAGACCGGCCAATCGCTGCCGAACATGACGCGCCGGGGGCCGAACAGCTCCGTCACATGGCGGACATACGGTATGAGCTGTTCCGGCTCCCAACGCCGATGGTCGGCTTCCGTTATCATGCCCGACAGCTTGCAGTACAGCTTCGGGTAGCCGGCCAGCACGCGCATCTGCTCCGCCCACGGTTCGAGAATGCCGTCCTTGATCAGCGGCTTGGCGATATGGTTGATCACGCCGCGCAGGTTCGGCACCTTCTCCATCAGCTCGAGAACGGCAGGCAGCTGAGGCGCGCGCATGAGAAGATCGACGGGCTGATCGAGTTTCTCCATCCGGGCAAGCGCCTCGATGACATTCGGCTTCAGCACCTCGGCCGGATCGGCCATTTCCTGAATCATAACGCGGAAACCGACAAACTTCGGATGCCGGCGAAACCGGTCGTAATGACGTTCCCAATCCGGATCGTGCAGATCGAGCCAGCCGACGACACCGGCGATCGACGGCTCATTGTCGCTTAACGCGAGCAAATAATCCGTTTCCTCGTGAGACCGCTCCGCCTGCACGACGATCGTCCCGTCGATCCGATGCTTCGCCAGCTCGGGCTGCAGATCATCCGGCAAGTAGCTCCGGTACAATACCGGCACATCCGGCGACAGCCAGCCGAGATCCCCCCGCGCAATGTCCCAATAATGCTGATGCGCGTCCAAACGCATAACGCATTCCCCTTTCATCTTATCGAATGGAACCGTTTTCTCCATTTTAGCACGCCTGTACGCGTCTGTCGCTTCTCCGGAACGCCGCCGCCACGACTACGCGGCCGTTTGCACACCTCCGGCTCGTACAACTTTTACCCGTACGCCCCGCATTTGACGGTGCTCTTTTTTTGCATTAAAATTTCATAAAGTGAAACGAAAGCTTTCATGCCTTCTCATAGACCGAAAGGAGCCATTCCGGACATGCTCGATTCCCCTTTCAGCAAAACCGATCAACGACGGCAACTGCTGCTCAAAGCGTTAAGCGAGCGCGGTGCCATGACGATACCGGAAATGATGGAGCTTGCCGGCTGCTCGAAGGCGACCATAGTGCGGGACCTGGATCTGCTGGCGGGACGCGGCCTGATTATCCGGACGATCAACGGGGCGCAGCCGCAACCTTCCCCCGGGCCGTCCGGACAGGAACTGTCGTTTCAGGAGAAAAAACATTTGCAGTCCGCCGAGAAAATGGCTATCGCCCGCCGGGCCGTCTCGCTGGTCGAAGAGGGAGATGTCGTCGGGCTTACCGGAGGAACGACGACCTTTCTGATCGCCTGGCTTCTGCGCAGCAGAGTCAATATTACGGTCGTGACCAATGCGGTCAATATCGCGGCTTCGCTCGCCGAGAGCGAAGGCGTTCAGGTCGTCGTGACCGGGGGAGTCATGCGCGGCAAAAGCTATGAATTATGCGGTCCTCTAGCGCTCAAAACGTTGGAAGAGCTGCATATCGGCAAAATGTTCCTCGGCGTCGACGGCGTATCTCTCGAAAACGGACTGACGACGCACTCCGAATTCGAAGCGCAGACGAACCGCCTGTTCATCGCACATGCCCAGCAGACGTACGCCGTATTCGACCATACGAAGTGGGAGCGCACTTCCCTGTTCCCGATCGCGCCGCTGTCGTCCGCGAACGCGCTCATTACCGACAAGCCTCCTTCGGCTGCCATGCTGGACCGGCTCCGGGCAGAGAACATCCCCGTTTATGTCGCAAAACCGTAAGCGGCAACCGGCGATCATCCCAATCCGAACCGGCCAAGCCTTCATGTCGCAGCCGTCGGGCCAGGCGCCTGACACATACCGGAACCGGGGACCGTGCGGAAGCGGCAATACAGCGAAACGGCCGAACAGACAAAACGACCGAACAGCCTTGAAGACTGTCGGTCGTTTTATTTGCCGGCCATTCTCGCTTCGCGCGGGGAATGGCCGTATTTGCGTTTGTATGCCCGTTCGAAATGAGACAGCGTGCGAAAGCCCGACGCGTAGCAAATATCGGTGACCGGCAGCGGCGATCCGCGCAGCAGCGAGCAGGCGAACGACAGCCGCAGCTCCTGCAGGTACTGCTGGAACGGGACGCCCGCAGCCTTGCGGAAACATTCGCTGAAATAATTCGGCGCAAGTCCCGCCTGGGCGGCGGCGTCCCGGAGACTTAGCGGTTCGCGAAACCGGTGATGGATGAAGACGAGCGCCCGCCGGATATGTTCCGGCTGCGGCGCTTCTTCCCTGCCCGAACCGCCGCCCTCCTCCAGGGAACGCAGCCTTGCCAGCATAAGCAGAATGCGTTCCAGCGCTCCTCTTGCCATCAGCCGGTATCCCGGCTGTCTGCCGGACAGCTCCGCTTGAAGGAGCCGGAACTCCTCCGCGACGGCCTCCCGCGCATCCTCCGCAACCGTCACCGTGCCGCCCGCATAGTCGCGAAACAGCAGCGGTCTCAGCTCATCGGACAGCAGTTGCTCGCCGAACACCGCGTTATAGAGTTGAAGCGGCCTGTCAGGTGACGGAGATACCGAATGGAAGTCCGCAGGCGTCAGCAGAAACAGGCTGCCTTCGGACAGCGGAACCGCGCGTCCGTTAACGGTATGGCTGCCCGCGCCGCCGTACACGTAGCACAGCTCGTAAAACTCGTGCCAGTGCAGCGCGACCGGCCCGGGCACCGTCTGATTATACAGCCTGAGCGGAAAGTCTTCGCCCAAATATTGCTCGTTCGTCAGCCGTTGCGGCTCCATGTCGCCCCTCCCCTGCACGCTGCCGCCCCCGCTATTTACGCATTGGCATACGTATTGCCTGCGAGATCCTTGCCGCGGGCGAGCCACACCTTGAATCCGGGGTTTTTCTCCGGAATGACGCGGATGTCGGTCGAGAAGTAGCGCATCGTGTATCCGCAACGCCGGTAAGGACTCTTATTGGCCGTCGCCCCGTGGATGATGCGGGAATCGTGCAGCGAGCATTGTCCCCGCTCCAGCTCGAAAGCGACCGCCTTACTGTCGTCGACGTTGCGGATTTGCGTGGCGAACAGGTTAAGCCGGCTGTCGACATCCTCGTAGTCCGAGAAGCCGTTGCGGTGCGTCTCGGGAATGACCTGCATGCAGCCGTTTTCGCGGGTGCTCGGGTCGATCGCAAGCCACACGGTCACAATGCCGTGAAAGCTGTCCACCCTGCCTTTCCAGTATGCGGAATCTTCGTGCCAGGGCGTCGCCCGTCCGACATACGGATCCTTGCAGATGAAATGGCTGGACCACAGCCCGATGTTCGGCCCGAGAATCGGTTCGACGACATCGAGCACCTCGTCGCACAGCAAATAATCGAGCAGCCGTTCGTCCCGGAAATGCGGCGTATCCAGCTCATCGGACAGCTTGCTGCCTTTCTCCGCGAGATGCTCCTCGAACAAAGCCGTCAATCCGTCCAGCATATGCTGCGGCAGCAGTTGCTTCTTATACAGAAGATACCCGTTTTCATGATAAAATTCCACTTCTTCTTTGCTCAGCTTGCTCATGCCCGATCCCTCCCGGAATGGTCTGTCTGTTCACCATTTATTGTGGCATGGCGCGGGCTTTCGGCGCTTCGCGTTTCCGAAGGAAAAGTACGCTTATCTTCAGATAGACCCGGGATAGGCAAGAACGCATGAGCGGGTTCAGGCGAGCCTGGGGAACAATCCGCCCTGCAGACGGCCGCCGGCTTCAAGGCCGAGACCTTCGGTGCATATATGCCGCGCACCGCTAAACGTCGTGCCGTCCGGCATATAAATGATGGCGAGCGCCCGGCGCGGCCGGTCCGTCCGGTTCGCATGGGCATAATGAAACGTCAGCCCGTCATGGAACGTGCAGCTTCCCGCCTTCATCCTGGCTACCACCGCGGTGTTCCGGTCGACGCGGGCCGCGCCGCCGTCGCTAAAAATGTCATGCGGCTCGACCAGATCGACGCTTTTCAAATTTTTGATTTTCTGCGATTTGGGCACGAACATCATGCATCCGTTGTTTTCATCGACGTCGTCCAGCGCAATCCAGATCGACAGCGCGCCGGTTTCGTTCATCGGCCAGTACGGCCAATCCTGATGCCAGGGCGTCGGTTTGGAATCGTGCGGCATTTTGAGCAGCGCATGGTCGTGGAACAGCCTGATGCCGGAGCTGCCCGTCAAATCTTTCGCCGCCTGCGCGAAGCGCCTGCTCAGCACGAACCGGGCTATTCCGCCATGATCGCGCCAGGTGTTGACGCGCTGGTTCAGCACCTTGTAATAAGCGTTGCCTTTCTGCGACGTTTGGACGGAGCGGCCGCCTTCCTGCCTCATCGTCTCGTCCAAATATTGACGCAGTTCTTCCAATTCGTCCGGTTTTAACATATCATCGATTTGAACGAACCCGTTCTCCCGATAATATTGAATTTGCTCATTTGTCAATGGTTTGTTGTCGTCCAGCATGCCGGCACTTCCTTTCGATTGCGGGGTTTATATGTAAATCTTAACCGAAAGCGTTTTCAGCATCTTGGCTGATTTGCGAAAAAAAACGGACGATTTGCCAAAGGGGGGCGCGATAAAATGGAAACGTACGAGCGCAAAACTTTTTTTCCGGATGAACAATTTCCGTTCTTCATTTCGCGCTATACGATCGGTATCGGTGAACGCATACCGGATCATGCCCATCAATTCGTCGAGCTGGTCTATGTCGTCAGCGGCTCGGCGATTCACGAGATGTCCGGCCACCGGTACGAGCTTCAGTCCGGCGACGTTTTCGTGCTCGAGCCCGGCGCCCCGCACAGCTACACAGGCTCGGATACGGAAGAGACGGTCGTCTTCAATGTGCTGTTCGGCACCGAGCTGCTGCGCGACGAACTTGCGTCGCTGCTGCGCATGCCATCGTTCGTCAACTTTTTCTATCTGGCGCCCTTTCTGCGGAAAAGCGCGTCGTTCATCCCCCATTTCCGGTTGCAAGATCATCAGAAGCTGCGAATCGTCAGCCATCTGGCCGCGATGGAAGAGGAGTTTGCGATGCGCGGGGACGGCTATCAACTGCTGATCAGAACGAGGCTGATCGAATGTCTCGTCTGGCTGGGTCGCTACCATCGCGAAAGCGGGATGCGAAAGCTCGAAGCGTTAAGCGACCGGGACTGGATCGAGTCGATCCGGCATCTGGTCGAGACGCATTTCCGCCAGCCGCTGTCACTGAAGGAAGCGAGCCGGCTGTGCGGCATGAGCGTCTCGTCGTTCACCGTCAAATTTCGGGAAGCGGCCGGCTGCAGCTTCACCGAATACAAGCATGGCGTGCAAATCCGCCACGCCTGCCGCCTGCTCGTCGACACGAGCAGCAAGGTGACCGACATCGCCTTCGACGCCGGCTTTGGCGATATCAGCTTCTTCAACAAAGTGTTCCGCAAACATACCGGCATGACGCCGAAAGCTTACCGAAAGCTGCACGGCCAACCGGACGGCCAACCGAACAAAGCCGATAAGAGGAAAGTGCCGCCGGAGACGTGAAAGCTGCTACGGAATGTTTCGGAAATGAGCGCCCTATTCATCAAAAAACCTTCCCCCTCTGCTTCCCCGGCACGGAAGAGAGTGGAAGGTTAATCGAATCCAATGGGTCATTGGAACTGTCAAATTTTCAGTTCCCCAAGCTTGATCAACTCGACAACAGCCTGCGAACGACCTTTGACATTTAATTTTTGCATGACATTGGAGATGTGGTTTGAAGCACGCCATTTGAACTTGTAAGTAAATCTTTCAAGTTGGTTCGCTGTTCATTTATCTTTAAAAGTCCGGTGAAAAA
>NZ_JBCNFP010000153.1:0-16438 GCF_050481165.1 Paenibacillus cisolokensis | reverse complement strand
CATTTTAACTGAGTGATCGCGAACGGCTTGCAGCCGACTCTCCCTTTCTGTATGATTAGGGCAAACAGAAAGGAGAGAAAACCGCGTTGCAACAAGTATTGCACCCGCCCGAGGCACTTATTTTCGATATGGACGGCACATTGCTGGAAACGGCCACCCTTCTCGAGCGCGTACATGACCGCCTGTTTCGGCAGCTGCGGGAGGAAGGCTTGTATTTGCAGGAGACGCCGCCGGTAGAACGGCTGCTCGGCAGCCTGGGCATGCTTCTTGACGACATTTGGCGAATCGTGATGCCGGACGGTTCGGATGCGGCGCGGAAACGGGCCGACGAGCTCCTTCTTCGCTACGAATTGGAATATCTTGAAGCCGGCGAAGGCCGGCTGTATCCTCATGTCGCCGAAACGTTGCGGCAGCTTAAGGAGAGCGGCTTCAAGCTGTTCGTCGCCAGCAACGGTCTGGAGGACTATGTGAAAGGGGTTGCCTATCATAAAGGAATCGCGCCGTTATTCGACGGTCTGTACAGCGCGGGCGAGTACGGAACGGCAAGCAAAGTCGACCTTGTCGCCCGCTTGCTTGCCGACCATGGCATCGCGTCGGCCTGGATGATCGGCGACCGCTCTTCCGATGTGGAAGCAGGCCATAAGAACGGACTGCCGGTCATCGGATGCGCTTACGCCGGATACGGCCGGAAGGATGAGTTGAAAGATGCGGACCGGTTAATTGAAGACTTCCGCGAATTGCTGGAGCTTGCCCTTCCCCGGCGGGCACAGGCGTAAGTCCGGCGCGGTCCGGCCTTGTCCCGTACATCCGCAGCGCGTAAACCCGGTACGTTTAACGTTCCGGGTTCACGTTCGCATCCGCTTCGGTCGAATCATTGCCGCCGTCGACAAGGAGGGCGGACTTGTTCGACTGTTGTCGGCGTTTGCGTTTGCGATTCTCCTGATAAACCCACAGCGCATATTCGAGCGGCCGTATAATAGCTTTCCGGTACGTCTCCTTTTCTCCGGCTTTGGCGAACACTTCGCGGGCCGGCTTCGGATTTACTTCCAGCAGCCAGATCCGTCCTTGCCGGTCGATGGCCAGATCCAGAGCAAGCTCGCACAACTCATTATAAGATTTCTCCAAGTAAGCCGCGATCTCCTCGCCAAGCTCCTTCGCCTGCTGCTGGACGCTGTCCGCCAAAGCTTCGTCGCCAATCCATTTCAGGAGCAACGTTCGCATCGGCACAGCCTCCCCGCCGCCATGCAAATTCGACGTAATGCTGCCTCTGCTTCCGACCCGCCCCGCACAGCCGGTCATCTCCCATTCGCCCGCGCCGTTCTTTTGAACCAGCATCCGATAATCGTGGACGCGTCCGTTTGGCAGCTTCAAATGAATGCCTTGCTGAACGAGATACTTTTGTTCTTTCAAATTCCAGGTCGGCAGCCTGGCGTGCAATACGGTATAGCTGATTCGCTGCGGCTTGATGATGCGCCTGTTGCGGTCGCGCCCCTGGATGAGCAGCGTGCCGTCCGACTTGCGCTCGATCCGCAGGATACCCCGTCCTCCCGTACCGTTAATCGGCTTGAGATAAAGAAGCGGATATTTCTTCAGCATTTCGTTCACGTCACGCATGCTTTCATAAAACCGGGTGGCCGGCAGATGGGGACGGAACCGCTCGTTTTTCTGCAGCGTCCGGTACACCGTCCACTTGTTGCGCAGGGGACGGTTCAGGAAAGTGAGATGACCGTAAACGCTGCGGAACCGCTTCAACTGCTCGAAACGGCGGCTGCGCTGTATCCGGCACCGGTCAAAAATCATATGCGGGAACTTCGTCCACTTGCGCGACCAGGTTTTCGTTTCCGTATTGTAAAACAGCGCATGGATGCGGTGCTGCCGGTAGTCCACATCCTGCGGTGTAAATACGAACATTTCGAGACCTAGCTTCAGGCCGGCGGCAATCATTTTTTGGTAGACCGACTTTTCCTCCAGCAATCCGTTGTCGTTCAGATATAGTGTCAGAATGCCCAGTACGGGCTTAGCCATCATGATTCCTCCTAAGACTTTGCAAAGCAAAGTCCGCTTCGTAAGCAACGGCTATGACTTTGCGGGTATCGAATCGGGCGTCTCGAAGCGAAGCGTCGGCTTGCCGGTCGGCCCTGGTGAGAGGCCAACGGCAATCATGCCGGCATTGAAGCAGGCCGCCATACTGGCGGCATTGTCCGATGCAACCCGGCAGGACAACCGTCCGAAATAGCTGCGCAAACGAAGCAGCAGCTGGCTGGCGATGCCGAGTCCTCGGGAATCGGGATGTGTCACGACGATGCAGGTTTTCTCGCCCGCGCCTTCCGCGAAGGCGAAACCCGTCAGCTTGCCGTCCCGGAGCGCGATCGCGATCGCGGAGGATGGCGTCTCCTCCGCTGGAACCGGCGCCAGAGCCGAGGGCTCGAGCTGACGAAGCCGCTTCAGCGCGGCGGCTGTCAGCCGGCGGTCGCCGTACCGAACCGCGAAGGCGACGATCCGGCTTTGGTAAATCGGCCATTCTTCCGGCGTCATCAGCTTGATTCGCATGTTCATGCTCCCCCCGCTTTCGCCGTTTTTTTGTTGTACAAATACTGGCTGTAATGAAAAATCTGCTCGAGCGATTTGCGCCGGATATGCGTTTCGTCGAACTTCATCGGTTTCGCATTGGCCTCGAAAAACCAAATCTTCCCGTTACGGTCGACGCCCAGGTCGAGAGACATTTCCCCGAGCGCTTGGCCCGATCCCCGCTCGATTTGTCTGGCGATCGCAAGCACGGCATTTTTGACCTTGGTCTGGATAATATGCGCTTGCTCCTGGCCAAAGTAACTGTTCAGCAGCTTGAAGGGATCCTCAATGCTGCCGCCTCTTGGCACATGCGTCGTAATGCTGAAGGAACCGGCGACGCGGGCACCGATGCCGGTCAGTTCCCATTGGCCGCGCTGATTTTTTTGCACGAGCGCCCGCAGGTCGAATTTTCGGTCGTTAAATTGGGCAAGCCGTATTCCTTGCTGCACAATGTACGGCGCATTGCCGCATTGTTTCACGATGCGGTTCCATAGTTTCGGAAGAGAGGCGCAATTGTAAGTAATGCTTTTCTTGTCCTCCTGTATTTTCAAACGAAACGGAAGCTGCTTCTCGGGCAGCAATTTAACCGTCATAATGCCTTTCCCGGCTTTTCCGCTTACCGGTTTGAGATATAAATAGGAATGTTTGCGCATCAGCCGGTGCAGTCCTGCGCTCGTTAGCAGGCGCTGCGTCGTCGGAATGAACGGCTTCGTCGAACTGGAAGAGCGGAGCCATTCGAATAGCTGCCATTTGTTGAAAAAGGTCGGATTGAACAGCTTCAGCCGCGGGTTTCGAAGGCAGGCCGCTAATTTTTTGCGGACGAGCGGCAGCATTTCATCCTCGCGCTGCGGAATCCGGTTATAGATAATGTCGGGGAACGGGAACTGCTGACGAGACCAGGTGTCGGATTTCTCGTGGTAGGTATATCCCTTCACTGTACTTCGTTTCAGCTTCAGATCCTTGACGGTAAGCACATAGACGATGAAGCCCATCTCCCGGCCGGTTCGGATCAGATCGGCAAAATTGGCTCGGTTGCCCCGGAACATCAAAACGTCGTCATCGATCGTCAAAATGGCCAGTACCGGACGATCGGCGTTCAACTCATGAACGGACGTGTCTTCCGCATGTTCAGGCTTCATCGTTTGACCCTCCCTGGAAGCGGCTTAAATAGAGGCAATGCTCCAATATAAGCTCTAGTGAAGCCCGGCCCTGGGACTTCAGCGCCGGATGCTTGAAGATCGAGCGGCCCGGCTTGGCGTTCGCTTCGAACATCCAGACTTCGCCGTCCTTGTCGATGCCGATGTCCAGACCGAGTTCACCAAGCCGATGCGGATAATTCCGCTCGATCGCTTCGGACAGGCGGACGGCTACCCTCTTGGCCTTCTCCAGCACTTCGGCCGCCCTGTTGCCAAAAGCGCGGTTCAGGGCCTGCTCCGGCGTCAGCAGCGAACCGCCGTTCTTGATATGGGTCGTGACGCTGCCGCGACCGGCTTTCTTCGCGCCGATACCGGCGGGCACCCATTCGTTGCGGCCGTTCTTATGCATATGAAACCGGAAATCGATCGGGCAGTTGTCGATTTCGATCAGCCGGATACCCTGCTGCGCGACGTAGCTTCCGAGCCGGCCGCCGTGACGGCTTTGCAGCATGCGAATCAGGTTTTGAAACTTGGAGAAGCGCAGCAGCACATTGCTGTTGCCGCTTCGATAACGGGCGAAATAGCCGCGCTTCGGATGATAGGTCAATCGGTAGATGCCGATGCCAAGGCTTCCGCCGGTCGGTTTCAAATAGACAAAATGGTGCTTCTCCAGCATCTCTTTAATTTTTTTAGCGCTTGGGCCGGATACCGACTCCGGGAGATGCTTCAGCGCCTCGACATCCTGATCGAGCATCTTGTAAACATCGGACTTGTTTAAAAAGCTCCAGTTGAAAAACGGGATTTTTCGCCGGACGAAACGTTCTCTGAGCGACGCGATGGACAGACTCGTCTCCGCTCTTCGGCTCGGCAGCCGGTTGTAAACAACATCCGGGAGCGGCACCGTCTTGCGGTACCACCCCCCCTGCGCGTTCAGGAAATGGCCGTTCACCGTTTCCTTCTGCCAATTAATGTCGCGGGGCGTAAACGCGAAGAAATACGCTTTTTTCTCGCCGAGCCGGATCAGTTGACGGATAAATCCTGTCCGCGAACCGAAAGGAGAGCTCGAGGATTTCAGATCGGAATCGGTCAAAATACCGATCAGCGGTCCGAGCTGCACTTCATTTCCCGTGCTTAGCAAATAGACGTTGCCCGTCTTCGGAATGCGGATCGACTGCCGTACGCCGGCCGACACATACATGTGGTGTCCCTGCCTTTTGATCGTTTTGACGGCGGCAGCGATGACTTCTTGACCGAGCTTGAACCGAACCGTATTTTTGCCTGCCAGCTTGAGCGTTTTGGACAGGGGTGGAGTCAAATAGACGACGCGGTCGGCTTGCCTCGAGAAGTGAACGTTGCATAATGTCAAACTCATGAATGGACCTCCTGAACCTTTCTCCGATAATCACCGGGTTGAAAAGCTTCTCGTCATGGTCGGCGGTCGATCAAGATACGTTCGTTTCGAAAGGAGAGTATCGGCGCCCGAGGAGTCGGGCGTACAGCAGCGGCTGTATGACCGAATCTTTCGCCGCTTGCGAATCGCCCAGCATTCGAAACGATTGCCGTCCCGGCTTGGAGTTGGCCTCCAAAAGCCATGGTCGCCCGTTCCGATCGATACCGTAATCGAAACCGATTTCCGCGAATCTTCCGTAGTGTTGTTCCAGCGTCTCGGCGGCCGTATGGCTCCATCGGACAATGTTGCCGAGCAGGTCGTCGGCTGCGGTCTCGCCATACGTTTCGCGCAGCCAGGCGCGCGCCGGGCGCGGTGTTCCGCCGCCATGCAGGTTGGACGTCACTGACCCCGGAAAGCCGAGCCGAATCGCCGATCCGGTCTCCGTCCAACGGCCGTTTCCGTTTTTCTGCATCAATACTCGCAGATCGAACGGTCTGCCGCTCGAGTCCGCAAGCTGTAAATACGGCTGAATCAGGTAATGGGCCGTCCCGATGAAACGCTTCGTCCATTCGCTGCAACCTGTCGCATCCGCGAACGATAACGTGAACGGCCGGTTAAGGCGCGACCGTCCGGTCAGGCGCAGGCGGCCGCCGACCGTGCGGATGCGTATAATTCCGCGCCCCTGCATCCCTGCCGCAGGCTTCAGGATAAGGTCGTCTCCGTAAGCGCGGGCGGCCGCGCGCAAGGAGACCGCGCCGTCGTACCGCATCGTCGGCGGGAGCAACGGCGCCAGCTCCGGATACCGGCGAAGGGTGCGGTAGACTTCCCACTTCCCGGGCAGCTCGCTGCTCAGCAGCACAAAGGGCTTGTGCTCCGCCAGAGTTTTCAGCAGCGTTCGGCAGCGGCTGCGTTCACCTGCCTGACAACCGAAGCAGCGGTCGTATACAATGTCGGGAAGCAGCGGCCCGCATTCCTGCCATTCGCCTTCGGCCAGGCGGTAACTGTGCCATTCGCCGGCTGCGCGGTCCGGACAGATCACGACGACATCCAGATCGAGTCCGGATCCATATACGGCCAGCTCCCGGCAGAAGCCGTCTTCCGGCATTCGCAATTTGCGCCGGAAAGCCGCACCGGGACGGACCGCTTCGGACCGGCCGGGCAGGATCGGGACATATTCGGTTCCTGACGTTAAAATCGCGATAACGAGTCGCATGGGAAAGTTCCTCCATCAATAGCCGCACAAATATCGCGCGTATTGGATCAATTTGCGGACGGACGGTCTTATTTTGTTGTCGTTAAGCGGCGTATTGTCGTTTTTCGATGGCTTGGAATTGACTTCGAGCAGCCATACCCGGCCGCTTGTATCCAGGGCCAGATCGATGCCAAGCTCGCCGAAATGGGCCGGGATATGCGCGTCGATGCCGGCGGCGATTTCAAGGGCGGCGCGCTGCAGCCGTCCGGCCGCCTCCTGGCGGCTTGTGCCGGGCGCAAGATTCGATCTGGCGATCGCCCCTTTCACGGTCGTAAGCGTACCGCCGCGGGCCAGGTTGGAAACGAAATGATGATTCCCGGCAATCCGGCCGACAATGGACGTAATGGTCCATTTCCCTTTGCTGTTCTTCTGCACGAGCGCGCGAAAATCGACCGGCCGATTCTGAATATCGATCAGCTGTAGTCCTTGCTGAATCTGGTACCGCACCGTCTTCATCTTGCCGGAGATGGCCGAGAACAGCTTCTGCGCGTTCGCGTACTGCTGTTTTCGCGTTCCGCCGGCGGTCGTGCTCAGAGCCAGCAAGCCGCCGCCTTCAGTCCGCGAAATCCGCATGATGCCTTTGCCGAGACTTCCTCTGATCGGCTTCAGGAAGACAACCGGATAGCGGGAGCACATCGCTTTGAGCGTCGAATAACTTCCGAGCAGGTGCGATTCCGGCAAATAGCGGGTTAAGGAAAGGTCTTGCTTAAGCGAATCGAACACTTCGGTTTTATCAAGAAACTTTTCGTTGAAAAAATGGGTCTGATGCCGCGCCTTTGTTTCCTTCATAAATCGTTGCACGCTGGAGCGGTTTTCCAGCTTGCGGGTGGTCAGTCTGTTGTTGATGACATCGGCTACGGGCATCGTCTGACGAAACCACTTTCCTGCCGGGCAAACCCATCCTTCGATATAATTGGCGCTTTCTCCGATCTGATCAGGGGTAAAGAAGTATGCCATAGCCCCCTGAAGCCGGCATGCCTCGACCAGTTCTTTACAAAACTGCGTAATCGCCCCGAAGGGCCTGTCGGGCATGCCGGGATAGTCGCGGCTGATCAATACCCCGATGAGCGGGCCGAGCGAAAGCGTTGAAGAGACCGGGCGATACAGGATACGAAGCGAGGCGCCGGCCGGAATGCCCATCCGACGGGCCAACTGCTGACTGATTCTCATGCCGTCGTAACGGGCGACGGGAACGACTTTGACCGGCTGCCGGAATGCGCCGAATTTCAATACGACGGGCTGGCCCTCTGGAATTTTCCACTGCTTCATGTACATTTCGCCAAGCATGACCGTATCGTCCGGCAGCAGGCCGGGGTTAATCACCTGGATGGCGACTTTCGACTTCTGCATCGTAAAACTCCTTCCGGACGGGAGGATAAGATTTGACGTTCGGGATATTCATCTGGGCGTTCCGGGAGAACCGGCAGGGCCATAGACACGAACTACTTCATCATATGAGGACATCTACCCCTTGGTGATTGGCCACCTCGCGCAGCATGCGAAAGTTGGCATGTCCCGTTCGAGCGGACGATGCCGGCCGACGACTTTGCTCCGGCGCCGCTCCGATGTTATGATCGAATTATGGAATTTGACGGCAGGGCAACCGAAAATGAGGCGGTTCGTCAAAGGAGGAGCAAGCGAATGAATGTGTACGACAAGGCCTATGAGTTGGCCAAGGCGCTCAAGGAATGTCCGGAAGCGGCGGAACTCCGCGCCGCCCGGCTGGCCGCGGAACAGGATCAGGAAGCGAAGCTTGTGCTGGACGATTTTCGGGAGCGCCAGAATGCGCTCCAGCAGCAGATGATGTCCGGCGAGGAACCTTCGGAGGAAGAAATGGAAGCGATCGGCAGGTTGTACGAGGATCTTGCCCACAGCCCGCTCATTAACCGGCTGTTCGAAGCGGAGCGGAGATTCGTCGTCGTATACGAGGATGTGAACCGGATTATGTCCGATGTGCTGAAATCGGTGCTGGATTGACATATGGCGGCTTTCGGCGGCATAGAATGATGATGCGGACAAGTTGAAGCCGTATCTTTCGTTCGGAGGAGCTGATGCGAGGATGACGATTCGACAATGGCGGCACGCTCTCTATTTGGTCGCCGCCCTGGCGATGCTGGTGTACGCATTGCCGCGTCTCGAACTCGGAGGCGGATGGAGCGCCGAGAGCGTGTTCGGGCTGGCCTGGACGGTATTGGCGCTGCTGGCCGCTGGCGCCAATCTGTGGATGCTGATCGGGCAGAGCGAGGAGAAGCGGCGGGAGCTGGAGCGTATTCGCCGCGCCAAATGGAGAATGTGGCAGCGCGGCATTGAGCGGGCCGGAGCCGTTCGGCGCGGCCGAACGGAAAGCTAGAGAGTCGGCGAAGCACATGATTCCGGCCTGAAAAACCGCATATCGCGATGCCCGGGCTTGATTGGCGCTGTCAAGCGCTTTTGCAAGTCCGGGCCTGACGGCGTATGTCCCGAATCGCCCGCCGGACCCGCCCGGCCGGTTCCGGCAAACGGTGCGCCGCGCAACGCAATCAGGAGAAAACAGGCTGTCTTAACGGAACCGTAGCGGTAAAATGCAGGTAGCCTTCCTCGAACGTCACGTTCAGTCTTCCTTTGTAGTGCTTCACCCGATCGGCGACGATGGACAGCCCGAGCCCCGCATGATTGCCTTTCTTCGTCGTATATCCCGGAACGAACAAATGCTTTCGCATTTCCTCATTGAAGAAAAAGCAACGGTTGGATACTTCGATGACCAGCTTCGCATCTTCCTTCGACAGCCTCAGCCGCACATGCCGCGCATCGTCCGGAAGCTTCATCACTTCATCGAACGCGTTATCGAGCAAATTGCCGACGATGCGGACGAAATCGATGCTTTTCATCGATTCATAGGCGGATTTGGAATCGGTATACCGGCATTCGAAGCGAATGCCTCGCTCTGCCGCGATCGCCGCTTTCGCCTGAATCAGCGCCGAGATGGCCGGCGACGGCAGATCGCTCGCCACGTCGTCCCATACCCGGATATCTTCCGCCAATTCCATGATATAGGCAAGCAGCGCTTCGAGATGGCCCCTTTTTGCCATTGCGTGTATGACCTGCAGATGGTTGGCAAAGTCATGCCGCTGTCCGCGCACGGTCGTCACCATCCGGATCAGGTCGCCGACATAAGCGCTTTGCGTCGCAAAAATGGCATCTTCGCGCATTTTGGCCGTGAGCCGGAGCGCGAGGAACATGACGACCGCGACGCTGGCCAGGCAGAGATACATGATCGCCATTGCCAGCTGCTGTCGAACCTCGATGAAAGAAAAAATAAACAGTAAGGAAAATAACGCGAGCTGGACCGCAATGGACAGCAGAAATCCGAAAAACATTTTCGGTTTGAATTCCAGAATCATGCGGCGGATCCGGATTGCGGGATAGATTTGTTGTTTGTCCAGCCACCAGCTGAGCAGCGCGATCGATGCGTAGGCTGGCCAGAAAAAAATGATTTTCCAATACAACGGACCGGTGCGGATTTGTTCGAACGGCATGAACTGAACGATCACGGAAGCGATGACCGTTTCGTACAAAAACGTCAGAATGAAGCCGGTGGCCACGATGATCGTCACGATTTTGGGCGAAAACTCGCGGAACACCAAATATAAAAACAAAAAACAGGCGGCCATGGAACCGATCATATGCCACGGCATCGGCAGGCCGTGATATCCGAAATAAAGATACCCCGAATATAAGATGGAAAAGAGCAGCAGCCGTCTCCAGAAACGATCGGCCTGAATTCCCCAGAATACAAAGCTGAACCAGACGTTGGCGATCGTTTGAGGAATGGATATGCATAGGGTAAACAAGAGCAATTCGAGCGCGTACTCCATAAACAGGTCTCCTTCAAGCATCGACAGGCCGCGGTTCCGGCAGTTTCCTTTCACATATTAACTTTACTTTGTTTTTGGTAAAATGAAAATAGTTTTTGGAAACGCTGCAGCAAGGAGGGGAAGAAAATGGATACGGAATCGGGGGCCGGCCAGGAAGCCGTTACGAAGCATGAGCAAATATTGGCGTACATTCAAAGTTTGCCGATCGGCTCCAAAATATCGGTACGGAAAACGGCGAAGGCGCTCGATGTGTCCGAAGGAACCGCCTACAAGGCGATCAAGGAGGCCGAATCGCTCGGGCTGGTCACGACGAAGGAGAGGATCGGCACCGTCCGCGTCGACCGCAAAAAGCGAAGTTCGCTCGAACAACTGACGTTCCGCGAGGTGGCGGACATTGTGGAGGGGCAGCTGTACGGGGGCGAAGCCGGCCTCGACAAGACGCTGCACAAGTTCGTGATCGGCGCGATGGAGCTGGACGCGATGCTGCGCTACATCGACGAGGGAAGCCTGCTGATCGTAGGGAACCGCGAAAGCGCCCACCGCTGCGCGCTGGAAGTGGGGGCGGGCGTGCTCATCACCGGGGGATTCGAACCGAGCCCCGAGGTGAAGGCGCTGGCGGACGAGCTCGGGCTGCCGGTGCTGTCTTCCCGCCACGATACGTTTACGGTGGCGTCGATGATCAACAGGGCGATGTACGATCGGCTGATCAAGCGGAAAATCGTGCTGATCGAAGACATTGTGACGCTGAGCCGCCCGGCGTCGGTGATGCGGCCGGACGACACGGTGGCCGAGTTTCACCGGCTGTCGGGCGAAACGGGACTTTACCGGTTTCCGGTCGTGGACGATCGGTACCGTGTCATCGGCATGATGACGGCCAAGGATGCCGCCGGCTTCCCGCCCGATCAGACGGTGGACAAGCTGATGACGCGCAACCCGATAACCGTCTCGCCGAACATTACCGTCACATCCGCCGCTCATACGATGGCGACGGAAGGGATCGATCTGCTGCCGGTTACCGACCGTCACCGCAAGCTGCTCGGCGTCATCAGCCGCCAGGAAGTGCTCGAGGCGATGCGCTACGCCGGCAAGCAGCCGGAATCGGGCGAGACGTTCGACGATCTGATGTGGGGCGGCTTTGTGAAGACGGAAACGGAAGAAGGCGGGCAGTGGACTTACAAGGGCCGGATTACGCCGCAAATGTCGGGATCGCTCGGCACCGTGTCCGAAGGCGTGCTGACGACGCTGATGACGCAGGCGGCGCGGCGGATGATCCGGGAGATGGGGAAACGGGACCACGTGCTGGAAAGCATGACGACCTACTTCGTGCGCCCCGTCCAGATCGACAGCGAGATCGTCATTGCGCCGCGGGCGCTGGAGGTAAGCCGGAAAGCGGCCACGCTCGAGCTGGAAATCAGGGACGAGGTCGGCCTGGCCGCCAAATCGATCTTGACGGCGCAGATGATCGATTCGTATTAGGTTGCGGCGGATGACCAAAAAAGAAGGGGGCCGCGTACGGCTACCCCTTCATCGCCCGGTAGATGCTGTGGTTGCGCATGCCTGCAAACAGATTGAACAGGCCGAGCAGCAAAAACACCGCGCCGACGATAAGGCGCAGCGTGGAGCCGCTGAACATCAGCATCTGCACGAAAGCGAGCAAAATCAGCGTAATGCCCATGCATATGTTCGTACGGGCGGCATAGACGCCGCGGCTTTTCAGATCGGCGGAGCGGCGCGATTTGAAGCTGAAGACGACGGACATGACGGACGACGCCGCGATGGCGACGATCAGCGCCCAAAACAAAATGAACATAGGTTGCGGTAACACTCCTTTATTCGGACAACATGGGGCAATCTGCATCTTGTTCCATTGTAACATAATAAATGAAAAGTCCGCACTGCCGCAAACCGCTACGCGGGCGGACGATCGTATACGTCGGCCTTGAACCATACCTGCAGCACATTGTCGACGACGAGCACCGTTTTGATTTCCACCGTAAATTCTTTGCCGTTCACATTGTACACTTTCCGGCTCAGCAGCCGTCTTGCGATATGGGCGTTCGAGTCGATTTCGTAGATGCTTTTGCCGATCAATACGCCCAAATCCTCTTTGATCCTGCTTTTCAGCTTGCCTTTCGTCATCTCGTCCATCGCCTGCTCGTCTTTCTCCAGCACTTCTTCCTCCAGCCGGGGGAGCACGCTTTTAATGACGGTGTGCTGGTTTTTGAACCGGTTCAAATAGCGGATGTCCTCTTCGTACTGGTCCAGCTTTTGCTCCAGGTCGCTTTTCATCTCGACGAGGGCGTTGAATTGCGAATGATAGACGGCGTTGAACAGCGCCGCTCCAATGACGATGCCAAGCAGCAAAAGTCCTGCCGCTTGCAGCCCTTTCGTATATCGCTCGAACGGCGGGACGCGCATCGCTTTAGCCTCCCTTGCATATGAGCCGGATCAGCTCGGTTCCGGTATGCGCACCGAGAAAGGCGCACAGGATGAAGCCGATCTGCTGGGCGACCGGCGACAGATGGCCTTCGAACATATTGGATTCGATCACCCGCATCGGATCGATCGTGCCGCCGACAGCCGCGACAAGCGCCCAAATTTTCAGCCGGGAGGCTTGCTCGAACATGACGACCGTCGGAGGCATGTACACGAAGATCGCCCCGATGCCCGCCAGCATCGAGCCGCCGACAACGACGCCGAAGGCGATAAAAAAATCGAGTATCGCTTTGCTCAAAAAGTAGCTCATCGGATACCACCTCATGCACGGAGCTTGTGCGGAAGCGGCCAGGCGCGCAAAGCCTGTCCGTCCTTTATCTTCATTCTATGGGCGTTGGGCCGCATAATATGATAAAATAAATGAAAGGGAACGAATGTTTGCCTTCCCGTTAACTACGCAACCGGAAAGAAGGACGATGTATGGGTCTCGGGGACGGATTCGTGCATTTGCACGTTCATAGCGAATACAGTCTGCTCGACGGGGCGGCGCGCATCCATGATCTGGCGGCGCATGCCGCCGACCTCGGCATGAAGGCGCTCGCGCTGACCGACCACGGCGTCATGTACGGCGTCGTGCCGTTTTACCGGTCGTGCGTCCGGCACGGAATCAAGCCGATAATCGGCTGCGAAATGTACGTTACGACGGGTTCGCGGTTCGACAAGGGGCCGCGCAAGGATCATCCGATCTACCATTTGATTCTGCTGGCGAAGAACGAAATCGGCTACCGGAATTTGATGAAGCTGTGCTCGATCGGGCATCTGGAAGGGTTCCATTACAAGCCGCGCATCGATCCGGAATCGCTGGCGGCCCATGCGGAAGGGCTCATTTGCCTGAGCTCCTGCCTGAAAGGGGAGATCTCCCAGCATCTGCTGAACGGAAACCGGGACATGGCGAAGGAGGCCGCGCTCCGGTACCGCGGCGTATTCGGCGACGATTTCTACCTGGAACTGCAGGATCACGGGCTGCCGGACCAGAAGAAGGTCGCCCTGGAGATGATCGAACTGGCGCGCGAGACCGGCATTCCGCTGGTCGCCACGAACGACGTTCATTATTTGCGGGCAGAGGATGCCGCCGTTCAGGACGTTCTGCTGTGCATCGGCACCGGCAAGACGGTCGACGATGCCGACCGGATGCGGATGCACACCGATCAGATGTACATGAAAAGCGCGGAGGAGATGGCCCGGCTGTTCCGCCATGTTCCGGAGGCGATTGCCAACACGGTCCGCATCGCGGACCAATGCGAGCTGGAGCTGAAGCTGGGACGGGCGGCGCTGCCTGCGTTCCGGCCGGTGCCGGAAGGGATGTCGTCGGCGTCGTATTTGGCGGAGCTGTGCCGGAACGGACTGGAAGCGCGGTATGCGGGACGGCCGGAGTGGCAGTCCGACCCTGCGTTCCGCCGGGAGGCGGAGGAGCGTCTTGCGTATGAGCTGTCCGTGATCGACAGCATGGGCTTCAGCGATTATTTTCTGATCGTCTGGGATTTCGTCCGCTTTGCGCACGAACGGGGGATCCGCACCGGTCCCGGCCGGGGCTCGTCCGCCGGCAGCCTGGTCGCCTACGTCCTCCGCATTACCGATGTCGATCCGCTCAAATACAAGCTGCTGTTCGAACGGTTTCTTAACCCGGAGCGGGTGTCGATGCCCGACATCGATATCGATTTCAACGACGAGCGCCGCGACGAGGTGATCGCCTATGTGGCGGCCAAATACGGGGAAGAGCATGTCGCCCAGATCATTACGTTCGGCACGATGGCGGCGCGGGCCGCAGTGCGCGACGTCGGCCGGGCGCTCAATGTGCCGTACGCGGAAGTCGACCGGGCGGCCAAGCTGATTCCGAATCAGCCCGGCATGACGCTGGAGGCGGCGCTCAAGGCCAGTCCGGAGCTGCGGGAAGCGTGCGAGAAGCAGCCGAGGACCGGGGAAATGATCCGGATGGCGCTGAAGGTCGAAGGGATGCCCCGCCATGCGTCCACCCATGCGGCCGGCGTCGTCATCTCCGGAGCGCCGCTGACCGATTACGTGCCGCTGCAGGCGGGCGGCGAGAATACGGTGCTGACCCAATATTCGATGGAGCATCTGGAAGCGATAGGCTTGCTCAAGATGGATTTTCTCGGCCTCCGCACGTTGTCGATCATCGAGCGGACGCTCGGGTGGATTCGGGAGATGTACGGCGAGGAGATCGATTTCCGCGCCGTGGCCGACGACGATCCCAAGACGTACGCGATGCTGTCGCGCGGCGAAACGACGGGCATTTTTCAGCTGGAGTCGGCCGGCATGCGGCGCGTGCTGAAGGAGCTTCGCCCTTCGGCGTTCGAGGACATCGTATCGGTCAACGCCCTGTACCGGCCGGGCCCGATGGAGTTTATTCCGCAGTATATCCGCGGCAAGCACGGACTGGCGGAGGTGGAATACCCGCACCCGGCGCTGAAGCCGATTTTGGCGGACACTTACGGCATTATCGTCTACCAGGAGCAGATTATGCAGATCGCTTCGGTCATGGCCGGCTTTTCGCTGGGCGAAGCGGATTTGCTCCGTCGGGCGGTGTCGAAAAAGAAGCGCGAGGTGCTGGACGAGCAGCGGGCGCATTTTGTCGACGGCAGTCTGAAGCAGGGGTATACGGCGGAGGAAGCGAACCGCGTATACGATATGATCGTGCGTTTCGCGGATTACGGTTTTCCGCGCGCGCATGCGGCGGCCTACAGCGTGCTGGCGTTTCAGACGGCGTGGCTGAAGGCGCATTATCCGGTGCCGTTCATGGCGTCGATGCTCGCCTCGGTGACGGGCAACCAGCGCAAGACGGCGGAATATGTCGACGAATGCCGCCGCATGGGCATCCGGGTGCTGCCGCCGGATCTGAACGAGAGCGGCGTCACGTTCACCCCGGTGGCGGACGCGATCCGCTTCGGGCTGGCCTCGATCAAGAACGTCGGCACGCAGGCGATCGAGGCGCTGCTTGCCGAACGGAAGAACGGGCCGTTCCGGTCGCTGCTCGATCTGTGCCGGCGGGTCGATCTGCGCGTCGTCAACAAGCGGGTGCTGGAATCGCTCATTCAGGCCGGCGCGGCCGATTCGCTTCCCGGACACCGGGCGCAGCTGCTCGGCGCGCTGGAAGAGACGGTCGAGACGGCGCTGAAATGGCGCAAGGAGCGGGAGGAGCTGCAGATCGACCTGTTCGGCTTCGACGAGACGCCGAACTGGGAGGTGGAAATGCCGGAGGTAAGGCCGTTTACGGCGGCTCAGCAGCTGGAATTCGAGCGCGAGCTGCTGGGCCTGTACTTGTCCGGCCATCCGCTGGACAACCGCGAGGAGGAGCTGGCGCCCCTCGGCCTCGACCGGCTTGTCGAGCTGTCCGAGGCGCCGGACGGCTCATCTGCGGTGACGGCGGCGATGATCGTATCGCTCAAGCCGTTCACGAACCGCAAAGGGCAATCCATGGCGTTCCTCGAGCTGGAGGACCGCATTATGCGGGTGGAGGCCGTCGTGTTCCCGTCGGTCTGGAAGCGGACGGCCGGCAAGCTCGCGAAGGGCGGCCTGGTCGTCGTCCAGGCCGTCGTGCAGCAGCAGGACGACGACTTCAAGCTGCTTGTGGAAGACGTCGTCCCGCTGGACGCCCCGAACCCTGACCTTGCGGGACAGGTTCGGCGGCTTCAGCGCCAGGCGCGCGCGCGCAGCATGCGCGCCGGCGCCGGCAAGGCCGCGCCGGGCGATGCGCCGGCAAGGCCAAGCGGCGGCGGCGCCGGGG